>SEDG01000838.1 GCA_004295885.1 Pedobacter sp.
TTTCCATAATCGTTATGGCTTTACATAGGAAGTACATGCAACTCTTTTGACTTATCATTGATTTACCTTCCCAATTTATTAGCTAATTTTGCAGCAATGATTACTGCAATCTACAATCCTTTCAAAAATTTCGATTTCAAAAACGATAAATGCTTTTTAAGTGGCGAAACTTTTTCATCGCCTTTGGCAACCGTAAATGTATTGCCAGACTGGCTTTTGAGTATGGCAAACTTTACGGGGGATGAACAGATTCAATTGTTAGATGAAACCATTAGGACGTATAAAAGCTTGGTTGTTCCTGCCAATACAACGGTTTTCGACAAGTTTATTTCTCCATTGGAAGATAAGATTGCCCTAGCTTTTGGTAAAGGACATAAAGGTGTATCGGCCTTGCCAGAGATAGATTTGTTTAACTGGATTGGCAAATTGATGTACAGTTTTTTGTATATAGAAATGCAAGGGGCCATTCGCTTACAACAATTAAGTGGCGATGGAATGAATATGTCACAAGGTTTAATGCATAAGTTTGGCAATTTGCACACTATGTTACAAAGCATTTACCGAGAAGTAATTTTAGAAGATTTTACGCCTTGGTCCATCGTTATTGTTCCGCTAGAAAACGAGAACACACCATTCAGTTTTAGGGATGAAATTAACACTTTAACCTTTTCCTTAAAGTTTAAGGATTTTGGAATTATCGCTTGTTTGCAAGATAACGGAACCAATAAAAGATACCACCAAGAAATTATCGATTCTATAAAAGATAAAAAGCTTTCAGAACAACAGTTCGAAGAAATAGCGGCTCGTTTTTTCTACTCTGCTTATCTATTCAATCGCTTGCCAGAATATAATATTATGCCTGTTGAAGACATCATTTACATTGATGCAATGCCACTTAAAGGCACACAAAATAAGGCACTATTCGATGTTTGGGCGAACAAAACATACGGACAAGTTTTAGAAAATTTCTGGAAACCTTGGGGCCATACCTTATTCGAAATTATTAAAGACCCCACCGCTCCAATGAGTTATTTTGATGAACCTTTTTTGCCTTTAGCGGGATAAAGCTTGCGTAATTTCCGCAATGAAGTTCGGAATAACTCCTTGCACAAATATGATGGTAAAAACCAGCCCTGTTAGTGCGCCGAAAAAGTGCGCATCATGACCAATATTATCTTTTGCGTTTTTAGACATATA
>SEDG01000839.1 GCA_004295885.1 Pedobacter sp.
CTTAAATACTGGTCTATAGTTAAATATTGAGGAACAGAGTAAAGTTTATCTCCTACTTTTTCAACAATGATGTATCGTTTGTTTAATGCATCATAAGTAACTTCCCTAGTAATATTTGACGGAAGAGTAAGAAATGGATTAGCAAAATTTCGTAAACCGAGATTACTTTTTTCTTTAGGATTAAAGGAGTTTTTTAGCGAATCTGTCCCTGTTCTTGCCGGTGTAACCTGAGAAAAGGCGCTAATTCCAGCAAAAGAGAAAAGTAAGAATACAAGGAGAGTAAGTTTGTTTCTCAATCGCAGTTATTTAATTATAAATTCCTCAAAGCTGTTTTGATCATTTGTTCCACTGTTAAATCTTGATCACTCTTTTTAACAGCATTGTCTATCGCCTTCTCTGCAACTTGCTTGCCAAAGCCAAGCATAATCAGTGCAGATAACGCTTCATCCTTTATTGTATTATGTAATGGCATAGAAATTAATGAATCGGACCCTTCCTTCTTCAATTTATCCTGTAGTTCTAACACAATTCTTTGAGCAGATTTTGCCCCAATTCCCTTAATTCGCTGTATTAATGCCACATCAGCATTTATTATGGCGGCTTGTATTTCTGCAGGTGTAATAGACGACAGCATCATTCTACAAGTTGCGGCACCTATACCAGAAACAGATATGAGGTGCAAAAACAATCGTCTTTCTCCCTCCTCTGCAAAGCCATATAAGGTATGCGAATCTTCTTTTACTTGCAACCAAGTATAAATTTTACATCGCTCTGCGTTGCCAATTGCCGAATAAGTATTAAGCGATATATTGATGTGATAACCAACACCCCCAGCTTCTACCACAACATAAGTTGGGCATTTAAATGTTAGTTTCCCATCAATATACGCGTACATAAAAATTTTATTTCTTAACTATTTTATTCAATAAACCTCTTTTTTTGCCAGCATTTGCTGCTTCCTCTTTTCCTTGCACGTCTAACACTGCAATAGTAACCATATTTACGATTTCTCTAACAGAACTTCCTAACTGAACAATATGAACAGGTTTTTTCAAGCCTAATAAAATTGGCCCAACGGCTTCTGCCCCACCTAATTCCTGTAAAAGTTTGTAGGCGATGTTCCCTGACTCCAAGTTAGGAAAAACTAATGTATTTGCAGGTGCATCCGCCAAGCGACTGAAAGGAAAATTTTCTTT
>SEDG01000840.1 GCA_004295885.1 Pedobacter sp.
AAAAGCTTCTTCACTTAATTTTGGTGCAGCGAAATATTCGTAATCTGCTTTAAAATCATAGTCACCTATCTCTACAGCAAACTGTTTCCCGTCGCTTAAAATGGTGTAAGGATTTTTAATATCGAATACAACGTTCGTCTGTTTTTCAACCGCATTAACCTCTACAGCTTGTGTTTCTTTTTTTGCCTTCGATACTGAACCTGTTACATACGATTTATCTGCACTACCATAGGCTGTAACTACAACCTCTTGTAACGCTTGGTTACTTGCTTCTAAATTGATATTTACATAATTTGAATTGGCTTGTACTTCTTTGGCAAGATAGCCGATGTAATTAGCAACTAAAGTAGTTGCACCGATAGGAAGTTGGATGGTATAATTTCCATTTGCATCTGTTGAAGTACCCACAGAAGTATTTTTAACACGAATTGAAGCTCCAGGAACTGCCAATCCATCATCACCATAAACTTTGCCCTTAATTATCCTAACGTTTGAGGTTGAGATGTTGTTAGTTGAATACCCATCTCTAATATAACCTAAATTATAGGTACCTAAACTTGGCTTTGTACTATTTGTTGTTGGGTTGCCTGATGATAACGCTAACCTTACATTCTTCCAATCTTCGCCAGAACTCTGGGATACATTTGCTTTGTACACCAACTCAATCGGACTAGAAACATCTTTCGCCCGAATGTCATAAGATGGATACCAGCCAGCATTGTTAACCATATAGGTTAAAGAAAATTTTCCTTTTGTAGCAGACTTAGCCGACACCTTGACAATGACATCGTTAGAATTTTTTAAAGATTTTCCATTTAGTTCATTTAACTGATTGTTGTATTTATTTAAATCCGTTTGAAGCTTAGCTATAGCTTTATTAATTTCTATTTGTTTGTTCTTTGCCTCAGACAGCCTTTGTTTCTGAAAATCAAGTGCCTGTTTCAACTTCACCAAATCATAGTTTACGTTGATAAGATGGTAAAATTACCTTCGCCCTTGGCTTGTATGCTTTGCACATCTATAGCAGATGAAAGTCCTGCAAAAACAAATTGACTTACGCCTTGAGGAACATCGAGCATTTCTGTTTGTCGGTTTACTTGCGCACCGCTGATGAATACAGTTACATTAGTAATTTTAGAAATAGTTGGGATTTGATTTTCTTGGGCAGTAGTTAAAAAATTAGATAAAATTAGGAGAGTAAAAAGGAATAGATTTCTCATAAGCGTCATTTATATTAAAGTTTATACTAGATAGATGACGATTGAAAGGAAATTTCATAAAATTATTTCACAAAAAAACCTCGTAGCTTTCACCACGAGGTTTTATAATATTATTTAAGCCTCTTTAGGGCTTGAGGCTTAGTTTATCCCTTTAAATATCCTGCTCCATCTAATCTTACTGAACCAAGAACCATTGCTATCAAAGCTCATCCAAATAAATAAGGCTTTTCCTACGATGTGGTCTTCTGGTACAAATCATTTTAAATGTGTAAGAAGTAGCGATTTTATCATTGATATACCAATCATTTCCTTTTTTCTCCACCTTGTTGCCTTCGTAGGTTCTTATCGACCTGTAATATAAAGGCATTGTATTGCTATCTAGCTGAACAGTCCATCCCTTTTTAGGAACCACGATTGGCCCGAAATTATCAATATTCCACTTCCTGTTTTTATCATAAGGAAACACGCTACTTGGTTCTTGACCTTCAGGAGCGGCAAGCATAGTTGCAGATTTAACAATACCGAGTTTCTTAAGTTCGGTAATCATTTCGAATGATGCATTTGCTAGATAGGTATCATCTGCTTCTTGCTGCATTTCACCAATGGTAAAGCCAATTTCTTCTAAAGGTTTTGTTTGAATTTCTGTTTTGGTAAACTGAATACGATAAGGCATCATACCCGTATTTTTTAATGGCTCACTTTTACCATTAACATTTGCAATACCATTTTTCATGCTAATGGTATCACCAGATATGGCAATACAACGTTTAATAAAGTTTTCACGTTTGTCAACTGGTCTGCTGGTAATTGGATGCGTAGTGTTAACTTCTTGCCAACTACTTCTAGCTACCATTCGGTAGTAGTTATCATCTTGCGCATCTAAAGCAACTGTATCTCCTTCGGGAAAGTTGAAAACCACTACATCATTACGTTTAATATCTTGTAAACCTGGTAATCTTCTGTATTTCCATTGTACACCATCCCAATATGCTTTTGTTGTAGCAGTAAAAGGCAAAGTATGATGTGAAAAAGGAAAGGCAACTGGTGTCATCGGAATACGAGCACCATAATTGACTTTACTAACAAATAAAAAATCTCCAATTAGCAAAGATTTTTCCATTGACCCAGAAGGAATGGTATAAGCTTCGATAAAAAAGACCCTTATGATTGTTGCTGCAACAACAGCAAAGATAATAGCATCAGTCCATTCTCTCGTTTTACTCTTTTTCTTCTTTGGTTCGGCACTTTTGTTTCGCTGCCAGAATTTGTAATTCATATTTTGTTC
>SEDG01000841.1 GCA_004295885.1 Pedobacter sp.
ACAGGTGTTGCTGACATTTATTCACTAACAATTAAATATCATAACCCACTTGATTATAACCTTAAAGCAAAGCTTGAATTTTTATCAGCTGATGGCACATTGATGAAAACAGAAATGGTAGAACTTACGCCAACAAAAGAGGGTAAATGGAATTATTTTAATACTAATACGGGCACTATGGTTAATGCAGGAAGTTATTTAGTTAGAATTACCGCGACCGAGACTAAAGGTTTATATGTTGATTCACTTGATGTGCAATAGCTATTTGTTTTTTTTTGCCCGCTGATTTTGGGGATTGAGCAGATTAAGTAATTTAAAAAAGAATGTGCGCCATCACCGTAATCGGCGGGAAGAACCTAGTAGTGTGAAAACTAACAAGATAACATACTACAATACCTAGGCAAAATTCGATATGAAAACTGGTACCTATGCAGTGATATTTGTTTTAACCAACTATAAACGAACAACCAGAAATGAAGGGTCTCCCGATTCTAGATTTAGCAATAATCGTAATTTATCTTGTAGGGATGATATTGGTTGGCATTTATTTTTCGCGAAAAAATAAAAATTCAGAACAGTTTACAAAAGCTTCAGGACTTATACCCGGATGGGCAATAGGACTATCTATTTACGCAACATTTTTAAGTAGCAATACTTTTTTAGGTGTACCTGGAAAGGCATTTGGAACCAATTGGAATGCCTTTGTTTTTAGTATTTCAATGCCTTTAGCCGCTTGGATAGCTTCAAAATACTTTGTTCCTTTTTATAGAAGTACAGGAGAGATTTCTGCATACACTCATTTAGAAAATAGGTTTGGGCCCTGGGCCAGAGCTTACGCCGTAATCTGTTTTTTGTTAACGCAACTGGCCAGAATGGGCTCTATATTTTTCGGAATTGCTTTAAGTTTGCAAGCCCTAACTGGGTATTCCATGCAAATGATAATGATTGTGATGGGCATTTGCATCATTATTTATACTGTTCTAGGTGGAATTGAGGCAGTAATTTGGACTGAAGTTGTACAAGCAGTAGTTAAAACTTTTGGAGCACTATTAATCCTATATCTTATCATTACTAATATGCCAGGTGGTGTAGCAAAAGTGATAGAAATTGGCAAGGCTGACCATAAGTTTAGCTTAGGTAGTTTTTCTCCAGATTTTGTCAGCTCCTCTTTCTGGGTGGTATTGCTTTATGG
>SEDG01000169.1 GCA_004295885.1 Pedobacter sp.
CTTGGCCAGCTATCTGCAATCTCTTGGCGAGGATCATTTTCTGCGTAAGTTAATTTAAATTCAGGAATATGTTTTCTAATTTCTGCTGCTAAAACTTCTGGCGTAAAATGAACTCCTCCAAAATTATAACTAGATCTGATGCTGATATTTTCTGCAGGAGCATCCATTAATTCTATCGTACCACGAATGGCGTCATCCATGTACATCATCGGCAGTTCAGTAGTTGCCGATAAAAATGAAGCATAACTTCCCTTTTTTAATGCTTCATGAAAAATATGAATTGCATAATCTGTTGTTCCTCCACCTGGAGCGGCCTTCCAACTAATCAATCCAGGGTACCTAATACTTCTAACATCCAAATTGTATTTCTGATGATAATATTCACACCAACGTTCTCCTGCTAGTTTACTGATTCCATAAACAGTATTTGGGTCCATTGTACAATACTGAGGTGTATGGCCTTTTGGTGAATTTGGACCAAAAACTGCAATTGAACTTGGCCAATAAACTTTAGCCGTTTTATAAATTAAAGCTAAGTCTAAAACATTTAATAAACCATTCATATTTAAGTCCCAAGCCAATTTAGGGTTTTGCTCGCCAGTGGCAGACAACAAAGCAGCCAATAAATAAACTTGAGAGGGTTTATACTTTTGAAAAATGTCTTTTAAAATTTCTTTATCAAGAACATTAACAAATTCAAACGGACCAGCATTTTTAGTTTCGTAATCAGGTCTGCGGATATCACAAGCTACAACGTTATCATTACCATAAGCTTTTCGCAAAGCGGTTACTAACTCAGTTCCAATTTGTCCGTTGGAACCTAAAACTAATATTTTTTCGTTCATACAATATGGGTAAGCCGCAAAGGTAAAAAAATCTATAAATCTGCTTACAGGTAAAACGTTTTATTAATGTAAACTAATTTTTACAAAAGCCTTAATTTAGCTTTAAAACGGCTAGAAAGTGTAATTTATACACTCAATTGAATAAGGTTTGTATAAATTACTTTTTTAGTTTCGTTATGTTAGGATATTTTACCTAATTTAATTGCTCCAAAGGAGTTCCTTTGGATTACCAAAACATAACCAAATCTTATGGACAGAAGAGAAGCCGTAAAAAGTGTTGCTTTTTTGATTGGCGGAGCATTATCGGCCACTACAATTGCCACTTTATTCGATAGCTGTAATACTCCAGGTAAAAACAGTGATAATTTATTTACTGCAGACCAAGAGAAATTAGTTACAGAAATTGCCGACATCATTATCCCTACCACAGCGAAATCTCCAGGTGCTAAAGCTGCAAATGTAGGTCCTTTTATTACCATGATGGTAAAAGAATGTTATCCTGAAGATGCTCAAAAAGCATTTGTAAAAGGTCTTGAAGACATTGAAGAAAGGTCTAACAAAGACTTTGGCAAATCATTCTTAGAAATTTCAGTTAAAGAGCGTCAAGAATTAATTACGAAAGTTCGTGATGAAACTGTTGCTGCACAGAAAGGGGAGAAAGACAAAAGTGATGCAAATAAAGCTGGTGAAAAAACCGTAAAAGATGAAAATAAGGAAATTAAGCCGGAAATAGAAAAACCAGGCAATCCAATGGCTGTGAAAGAGAAACCAAAAACAGCTCCTCAATTTTTCGCAATAGCTAGAGATTTAACGATGCTAGGTTTCTTCACCTCAGAAATTGGCGCTACACAAGCCTACGAATATATAGCTATACCTGGCAGGTATGATGGCGACGTTAAAATGAAACCTGGTCAAAAAGTTTACTCATAAATCTTATCTCATTTTATAATGAATTTAAATACAAAAGCAACTGCGCAAAACACTTATGATGCCATTGTTGTAGGATCTGGAATTAGTGGTGGCTGGGCAGCAAAAGAATTAACTGAAAAAGGATTAAAAGTCCTACTGCTTGAACGCGGTAGAAATATTGAACATATTAAGGATTACACCACGGCAATGAAAAAGCCATGGGAGTTTGAACATCGTGGTAAATTAACCGAAGCACAGAAAAAAACTCACCCTGTACAAAAAAGAGATTACCCATATTCAGAATTTAATGAAAGTTTTTGGGTTAATGACGAGGAATGTCCTTATACAGAAATCAAAAGATTTGATTGGTATCGCGGTTTTCACGTGGGTGGAAAATCTTTAATGTGGGGTCGCCAGAGTTACCGTTTAGGCGATTTAAATTTTGAAGAAAATGCAAAAGATGGTCATGGTGTAGATTGGCCAATTCGTTACAAAGATATTTCTCCTTGGTATGATTATGTAGAGAAATTCGCTGGGATTAGTGGTTCAAATGAAGGTCATGCATATGTGCCAGACGGTCATTTTTTACCGCCTATGCAAATGAACATCGTTGAGAAAACAGTTAAAGCACGTGTAGAAGCCCATTATAACAGATCAAGAATTATCACGATGGGTCGCGTTGCCAATTTAACGGTAGAACATGGCGGAAGAGGAAGTTGTCAATACAGAAATTTATGTAGTAGAGGCTGTCCTTTTGGTGCTTATTTTAGTACTCAATCTTCTACTCTACCTGCTGCTGTTGCCACTGGAAATTTAACTTTAAGACCTTATTCTTTGGTTAACGAAATTATTTACGACAAAGAAACTCAAAAAGCTAAAGGGGTTAGAATTATAGATTCTGAAACGATGGAACACATAGAATATTTTGCAAAAATCGTTTTTGTAAATGGTTCTACTTTGGGTTCAACATTTTTATTGTTAAACTCAACTTCTGCAGAACATCCAAATGGTTTAGGCAATGGAAGTGGTGAATTAGGTCATAATTTAATGGACCACCATTTTCGTACTGGAGCCAATGGAAAGGCTGAAGGTTTTGAAGATAAATATACTTACGGAAAAAGAGCTAACGGGATTTATATTCCACGTTATAGAAATACTGGAAACGATAAACGTGATTATGTACGTGGTTTTGGTTACCAAGGCTCAGCAAGCAGAGGTAATTGGCACGATGAAATTGCTGAATTAGCTTTTGGTGGCGATTTTAAAGACTTAATGAGTACGCCAGGTAATTGGACAATGGGCTTAGGTGGATTTGGTGAAACTTTACCATTCCACAAAAACCATGTTTATATCGATAAATCTAAAAAAGATAAATGGGGTCAACCTGTATTGGCAATTGATTGTGAGTTTGGAGAAAACGAAGCAAAAATGCGAGTTGACATGATGAATGATGCTGCCGAAATGCTAGAAGCCGCTGGTTTAAAAGATGTTAAAACGTTTGATAACGGTTCTGAACCTGGTATGGCTATCCACGAAATGGGAACAGCTAGAATGGGCCTTGACCCAAAAACATCAGTGTTAAACAAATGGAACCAAATGCATGAAGTTAAAAATGTGTTTGTAACTGATGGCTCATGCATGCCTTCTGCCGCTTGTCAAAATCCATCATTAACTTATATGGCGTTAACAGCTAGGGCAGCAGATTTTGCGGTTAGCGAATTGAAAAAAGGAAACTTATAGAAAGGCATAAAGGCAAAGCTTAAAGACTAAAGCAAACTAAATAGCTTTAGTCTTTGGTCTCTGTTCTTTTAGCTCAGAAAACTATGAAAGAAAAAATAAGAATGGGTATGGTTGGCGGTGGTAAACAGGCTTTTATTGGCGCTGTTCATCGTATGGCAGCTAACCTAGACGGTTTAATTGAACTTTGCTGCGGCGCATTTAGCTCAAACGCAGAGAACTCGATTGCATCGGGTAAGGATTTATTCCTTCCTGAAGACAGGGTTTATACCAGCTTTACGGAGATGATTTTAACAGAAGGCAAACTTCCAGTTAATGAAAGAATGCATTTTGTAAGTATTGTAACTCCTAACCATTTGCATTTTGAGCCAGCTATGTTGGCGCTAGAAAATGGTTTTCATGTTTTAATAGACAAGCCAATCACTTTTAGTTTAGCAGAAGCTAAAGCCCTAAAACAAAAAGCTGAAGAAACAGGGTTGATGATTTGTTTAACGCATACTTATTCGGGCTATCCGATGGTGAAGCAGGCTAAACAAATGGTTGCGGCGGGCGATTTAGGCAAAATAAGAAAAGTAGTTGTAGAATATCCGCAGGGATGGTTAAGTAACCCTGCACCAAGCGACAATAAACAAGCTGCTTGGCGAGCAGACCCAGCCAAAAGTGGCATTAGTGGTTGCATGGCAGATGTTGGCACTCACGCCGCTCATTTAGCTGAGTATATTTCTGGTTTACAGATTACCCAAATCTGCGCTGATTTAAATATTCTAGTCGAAGGCAGATTATTAGACGATGATGGTAATGTGCTACTTAGATTTGATAATGGAGCCAATGGTGTTTTATTCGCATCGCAAATTGCTGCTGGCGAAGAAAATGCAATTAAAATCTATGTTTATGGTGAAAAGGGTGGCCTAGAATGGCATCAAATGGAGCCAAATACGTTAATTATTAAATGGTTAGACCAACCTATGCAAGTTTACAGAACAGGTAACGGCTACAACTCTGACATTGCCAAATACAACACAAGAACACCTTCTGGTCATCCGGAGGGATATTTAGAAGCTTTTGCTAATATTTATAAAAACTTCGCACAAACTATATCGGCTTTACAAAGTGGAGAAAAGCCAAGCCCAGAAATGTTAGATTTTCCAGGCGCTGAAGATGGTGTCAGAGGAATGGCATTTATAGAAAATGTGGTAGCTTCAAGTAAGTCGGATAAAAAATGGTTCGATTTTAAAATTTAACAAATGACAACAATACAAGGACCAGCAGTTTTTTTAGCCCAGTTTATTGGAGATGAAGCACCATTTAATTCTCTTGACGGCATTTGTAAGTGGGCAGCAGGCTTAGGCTTTAAAGGCATACAGATGCCTACTTTAGATAAGCGATTTATAGATTTGAAACTAGCAGCAGAAAGTAAAACTTATGCTGATGAATTGACGGCAAAAGTAGCATCTTACGGTTTGGTAATTACTGAACTTTCTACGCATTTGCAAGGTCAACTGGTTGCGGTAAATCCTGCTTACGATTCTTTATTTGATGCTTTTGCAGTTGATGAAGTGAAAAATAATCCAAAAGCCAGAACAGAATGGGCCGTGCAACAGATGAAATATGCGGCTAAAGCTTCTCAAAATTTAGGATTGAATGCCCACGCTACTTTTAGTGGTTCTTTATTATGGCATACTTTTCATCCTTGGCCACAGCGACCAGACGGATTGGTTGATGAAGGGTTTACTGAACTAGCAAAACGTTGGACTCCTATTTTAAATGAGTTTGATAATTGCGGCGTTGATGTTTGTTATGAGATTCATCCAGGAGAAGATTTGTTTGACGGTGAAACTTATGAGATGTTTTTAGACAAGGTAAATCATCATCCAAGAGCTTGTTTGCTTTACGACCCATCTCACTTTGTGTTGCAACAATTAGATTATATCCAGTACATTGATTTTTATCATGAGCGTATCAAAGCTTTCCATGTAAAGGATGCAGAATTTAATCCGACAGGGAAACAAGGGACTTTTGGCGGCTACCAAAGTTGGGCAAATCGTGCCGGTAGATATCGTTCTCCAGGAGATGGACAAGTAGATTTTAAACGTATTTTCAGTAAACTAGCGCAGTACGATTATAAAGGCTGGGCAGTAATGGAATGGGAATGTTGCATTAAAGATTCAGAAACAGGCGCTAGAGAAGGTGCTGAATTCATTAAAAATCACATTATCCCAGTAACTACAAAGGCATTTGATGATTTTGCGCGGCTTCGTCATCTTCATCTGCTATGGACCCAGGAGAATTGTTAATCGTAAAATCAGATTGCGTAGGTTGTCACCATAAGGAAAACAAACTTATTGGACCTGCGTATCAAGAAGTTGCGGCTAAATATCCAGCAACCGACGAGAACATTGCACTTTTAGCAAGTAAGATTATAAAAGGAGGTAAAGGAGTTTGGGGCGCAGTGCCGATGACACCTCACACAAAAATCACAGAAGATGAGGCGAAAACGATGGTTAAATACATCCTATCATTAAAAAAATAACGTTAAACTTTAAAAAACTAACCAAATGGATAATGTAAAAAAAGAAACGGAAGCTCGGCAAAGGTAAAAGCGATGTTGCCATGTTTGATAAAAGCGGTAAAGCAGACATTGGTTTCCTTTGTGATGTAGACACTCGTAGAGCAGCGGATAGCGTAAAAGCGTTTCCAAAAGCCAAATTCTATAAAGATTGGCGTGAAATGTATGAAAAGGAAAGCAAAAATTTTGATGCTGTTTCTGTTTCAACACCAGACCATAACCATGCTGTACAAGCTATGGCTGCAATGCAGTTAGGCAAACACGTATATGTTCAAAAACCTTTAGCGCATGATATTTTCGAAGCAAGAGCATTAACCGCAGCAGCTAAAAAATATAATGTAGTTACCCAGATGGGAAATCAAGGAGCCTCTAATAATGGCCCTCGCCAAATGAAAGAATGGTATGATGCAGGGCTAATTGGCGATGTGCATACTGTCTATGCCTTTACCGATAGACCAGTTTGGCCACAAGGTATTCCATGGTCGGCAAATAAGGCTGATATCCCTAAAGAATTAGATTGGGATTTATGGTTAGGAACTGCTCCTTACAAAGAATTTGTAGACAAACTGGTTCCATTTAACTGGCGTGGATGGTGGGATTACGGAACAGGTGCGCTTGGAGATATGGGCTGTCACTTGTTAGAAGCGCCATTTAGCGTATTAGGCTTAAAATATGCAACCGAAGTACAAGCAAGTGTTGGTTCTGTTTATGTTGATGAATTTAAACGAGGATATTTCCCAGACAGTTGCCCTCCTTCGAGCCATGTAACCTTAAAATTCCCTAAAACTGCAAAAACCAAAGGTGATGTAACCGTACATTGGATGGATGGTGGTGTACAGCCAGAA
>SEDG01000842.1 GCA_004295885.1 Pedobacter sp.
TTTTTTTTCGTTCTGGATTAATTCCTTTCAGTTCGGTTTTGGTATTCATCTTAAAACTATATGGCGCCAAAATTGGCAAAGGCGTTCGGATAAAACCCTTTATTTATATCTATTACCCTTGGAGATTGACTATTGGTGCTCACTCCTGGATAGCGGAATGTAGAATTGAGAACTTGGATGATGTTATTATTGGAGAAAATGTTTGTATTTCTCAGCAAGCTATGCTGCTGACCGGTAACCATGACTATAAAAAAGTAAGTTTTGATTTGATTACCAAAGCTATCACCATACAAAACGGAGCTTGGATTGGCGCTAAAGCGATTGTTTGTCCAGGAGTAACGGTTGCCTCCCATGCAGTATTAACAGTTGGTTCTGTAGCAACAAAGGATCTGAGTGCCTATTCTATTTATCAAGGCAATCCTGCTACATTTATAAAAGAAAGAAAAATCAGCTAATATGCATCCTATAGTGATGTTACATCATGTTGATGATACTGGAACAGAAAATGAAACTGGCTGGTGCATTACTCACCAGAAATTTATTGATTTGTTAGATTGTATTGAAGAGCAAGGTTTAACTACAACAACATTCGAAGAGCTATATCACTCGAAAGCTAAACCTTCCAAAAATAAAGTAATTATAACCTTTGACGACTGTTACCAATCTCTCTTTACTTTTGCCATACCAGAGCTAATAAGAAGAAAGATGAAAGCCGTTTTTTATATACCAACTGCCTTTATTGGTGGGTATAATGAATGGGATGTAAAAGAACAGGGGTTTGCTAACTTTCAAATTATGAATGGAGAAGAACTCATCTATTTATCAAATTTGGCTATGGAAATAGGAAGTCATGGACATTCTCATTTAAGGCACAACTTACTTACGGAACAAAAATTGGTATTTGAGCTGAGTCACTCGAAACAACTTTTAGAAAACCTTTTAAAAAAGCGTATATTTTCCTTTGCTCACCCATATGGTATTGCTCCAAAAAATAATGATGTTTTATTAACTAAGGCTGGTTTTCATTATGGAGTTGGCATTTATCAAGCTATGCAAAGTAACTCTACTCTTCGCCGTTTTGGTATCCATCAGAGTGATACAAAAAAGTCGATTAAATTTAAGCTAAGCAAAAGATATCAGCTATTCCGTTTATTACTTGACCCTGTTTTGCACATATTAGC
>SEDG01000843.1 GCA_004295885.1 Pedobacter sp.
TGATATCCATTCTTTTGTTGTTATGTTAAAAAATTGGTGTCTTATTGAATTAACTAAGTTATAGTTTTTTTGTTTTATTTTTAAATAATAGGTAATTGGAAATGGGGAATAGGAAATAGATGTTTAAGCAATGCTTAGATACTTAGTCTATTTCCAATTTACTATTCTATATTTACCTTTAAACTATTCGCCGTAAGCCCATTTCAAGTAAACAGAACCCCAAGTAAATCCTCCGCCAAACGCGGCTAAAACTAAATTATCGCCTTTTTTAAGTTTACTTTCCCATTCCCATAAACAAAGAGGAATAGTTCCATTTGTGGTATTACCGTAACGTTCGATGTTGATCATCACCTTATCGGTATTTACGCCCATTCTTGAAGCAGTAGCGTCAATAATTCTTTTGTTAGCTTGATGAGGTACCAACCAGGCTACATCATCAGCAGTTAAGCTATTGCGCTCCATGATTTCTGCCGCTACATCCGCCATATTAGTTACAGCAAATTTAAATACAGTTGGACCTTCTTGATGTGCAAAATGTTCGTTTGCATCAATACTTTCATGAGTTGCAGGTCTTACAGAACCACCAGCTTTCATTCCTAGGAACTCTCTTCCAGAACCGTCAGACCTTAAGATAGAATCCTGAACGCCTAATCCTTCTTCATTTGGTTCTAACAAAACGCAACCACAACCATCGCCGAAAATAATACAAGTGGTACGGTCTGCATAATTAATAATAGATGACATTTTATCGCCACCAACTACCAATACTTTTTTATGTTTTCCCGATTCTATAAATGAGGCTCCTGTAGATAATCCAAATAGGAAACCAGAACAGGCAGCTTGTAAATCGTAACCCCAAGCATTTTTTGCTCCAACCTTATCTGCTAATACATTGGCGGTTGCTGGAAACGTAAAATCAGGAGTAGTGGTGCAGAAGATGATTAATTCAATTTCTGTTGCATCAATTCCTCTTTTTATAAGCAAGCCATTTACAGCGTGAACGGCCATATCAGAAGTGCCTAAACCTTCACCTTTTAATATTCTTCGCTCCTTAATACCTGTTCTAGATGTTATCCATTCATCAGACGTATCTACAAAGGTTTCCATTTCCTTGTTCGTTAAGATATAGTCAGGGACATAACCATGAACAGCGGTAATGGCAGCGTGAATTTTACTCAT
>SEDG01000170.1 GCA_004295885.1 Pedobacter sp.
CCGCCAAGAAAGATTGCTTCGCCCGATGAAAAATCAAGGCTCGCAATGACGTAGCAAACAAATAAATAAAATATGAGACCGCTTGAAGATTACTTAGTTATAGATTTTAGCCAGTTCCTATCTGGTCCATCCGCAAGTTTGCGGTTGGCAGATATGGGTGCTCGTGTCATCAAAATAGAACGTTTGGGTGTGGGGGATATTTGTCGCACTTTGTACACTTCTAATTTAATTATGAATGGCGAATCATCGGTTTTTCATGCCATTAACAGAAATAAAGAGAGTTTTGAAGTCGATTTGAAAAACGAGGAAGATTGCGAGATGGTTCGAGAATTGCTGAAAAAAGCAGATGTCATGATTCATAACTTCCGTCCAGGCGTAATGGAAAGATTGGGGTTTGATTATCAGTCTGTTTCTGCAATTAACCCAAATATCATTTTTGGCGAAATTTCTGGTTTTGGCAACGAAGAAAGTGTTTGGAGAAATAAACCTGGTCAGGATTTGCTTTTACAATCAGTTACAGGCTTAACTTCTTTAACTGGCAATGCTGATAGCGGCCCAGTGGCGATGGGTTTATCCATTATTGATATGCTAACCGGCGCTCATTTAGCACAGGGACTTTTAGCTTGTTTATATCGAAAAGCAATTACAAACGAAGGCGGTTTGGTGCAAGTAAGCATGATGGAATCTGCTTACGATTTCCAGTTTGAAACCATCACTACTTTTATGAACGATGGAGGTGCATTACCAGAACGTTCAATAAAAAACAATGCAAATGCCTATTTAGGCGCTCCTTATGGCATTTATCAAACAGCAAACGGTTATTTAGCCTTAGCTATGGGCTCAATTCCTGTTTTAGGAAAATTACTAGAATGTACGCCAATGCTGGCTTATACCGATATAAAAGAAGCATTTGATAAACGAGACGAAATTAAGACAATAATAGCCGAACATCTATTAACAGGAACAACTGAAAAATGGCTTTCTAAATTAGAACCTGCCGACATTTGGTGTGCTGATGTGTTAAATTGGGAACAACTAATGGCTCATGATGGGTTTAAGGTTTTAGATATGATACAAGAGGTAGAAATGCTTGATGGTTATAAATATGAAACTACGCGTTGTCCCGTTCGTATTGATGGAGAATTATTAACTTCATCTTTATGAAGGATTTGTAAATGGAGCTTTTGAAATCTTAAATGATAACATCGAAAAAAATCCGCCAGTCAATTTTCCTGGTGGTTGGAGCAAATCATTATTGAGCTTACAAAATTTCGATGGTAAAGTTGTTGGACTGCCTTTTCACGATGGTCCTGAATGTTTAATTTATAGAAGAGACCTTTTCGAAAGTCACAAAGAACAAGCGGATTATTTGGCCAAATACGGCAAAAATTTAAGGGTGCCACAAACGTGGGAAGACTATACGCAAGTCGCCGAATTTTTTAATCGCCCTGCGGAAAATTTATACGGAAGCATTTTTGCCTGTTACCCAGATGGCCACAACACCGTATTCGATTATTGCTTGCAATTATGGACCAGAGGTGGAAGTTTAGTCGATAAAAAAGGTTCGATTGACATCAATACAAAGGCATCTATTGAAGGCTTAAATTTTTATAGAAATATCGTCAAAGACAAAACAAAGGTTCATCCAAGTTCTGATAAATTCGATTCAGTTGCTGCAGGTTTAGCTTTTATGAATGGCGAAGCAGTTATGATGATTAATTGGTTTGGCTTTGCAGCAATGTGCGAAGTGGATGCAAATTCGAAAGTAAAAGGCAAAATCTATGTAGATGTTTTGCCATCTGCGGCCGACCAAATATCGGCCTCGTTAAATGTTTATTGGCTTTATACCATCGGCAAAGGAAGCCAGCATAAAGATGTAGCCTACGATTTTATCCGTTTTGTTACTAATCAAGAGAACGATAAACTATTAACTTTAGAAGGTGGAATTGGCTGTCGAATTTCTAGCTGGAATGATGCAGAGATTAACAAGACAATTCCATATTATCATAAACTAGATGTTTTACATACGGTTGCGAAAATGTTGCCTCAAAAAAAGAATTGGGCACAAATTGCAGCTGTAATTGATGAAATGGTGCTTGCTGCTATTAACACAAACGAAACAACAGAAAACTTGGTCCAAGCGGCACAGCAACAAATAAATGAGTTAGAAAAATGAGTATCGATATCAAATATAAACCTGAACTTCCAGTAACGGAGCAACGCATCATCATTATTGGTGCTGGCGGTATTGTAACTGATGCGCATTTGCCAGCGTACAAAATAGCAGATTTTAAAGTTCACGGTATTGTAAATAGAACTAAAGCAAGAGCAGAAAAAGTAGCGGCTCAGTTTAACATTCCAAATGTTTATAATTCTGTTACCGAAGCGGTTGCATCAGCTCCTGCAAATGTGGTTTACGACTTAACCATCATGCCAGAGCAATATTTGGAGACTTTAAAGCAGTTGCCAGATGGGAGCGCTGTTTTAATCCAAAAGCCAATGGGCGATGATTTTAATCAGGCAAAAGAGATTTTAGAGCTGTGTAAGGCAAAGAATTTAAAAGCAGCAATCAACTTTCAATTACGTTATGCACCATTTGTAAGTGCCGCTAAATATTTAATTGATGCTGGTTTGATTGGCGAATTGTACGATATGGAAGTTCGTGTGACGATTAAAACGCCTTGGGAGATTTTTCCTCACGTAATTATACATCCTCGCTTAGAAATTCAATATCACAGTATTCACTATGTGGATTTAATCCGCTCGTTTTTAGGCGATCCTGATAGTGTATTGGCTAAAACATTAAGACATCCTGCTAAAAGTTTATCATCATCTCGTAGTACGATTTTATTCGATTACGGTGATACCTTACATGCGGTAATCAATACTAACCACGACCACGATTTCGGTGCAAAACACCAAGAAAGTTATATCAAATGGGAGGGAACAAAAGGCGCAATTGTTGCTAAAATAGGTTTACTGATGGATTATCCTCACGGCGTGCCTGACGTTTTTGAATATTGTATTGTAGAGGAAGGCAAATCGCCCGAATGGCAAACGGTAAAATTAGAAGGCTCTTGGTTTCCAGAAGCATTTATTGGTACAATGTCTAATTTAATGAGGTATAACGAAGGCTCGGATAAAGTATTAAATACAAGCGTGGAAGATGTAATTCATACAATGGCGGTTGTGGAAAGCGCTTATATGTCGAGTGATAATGGTGGGGTAAGAGTAATTGAACAATTAAGGTAGGATTTGTCATACTGAGCATAGCGAAGTATCTCATAACAGGATTAGAAAGAGATTCTTCCTTCGTCAGAATGACAAAACAAAATTAAAAAAGAAACAATGTATTTCAAATCAACATTTTTTGAAGATTACCAATTAAACGAAAAACGTGTAACCTTAGGTCGTACCATTACAGAAACTGATTTTGTTGTTCACGCTGGGCATACAGGCGACTTTTTCCCTCATCACATGGATGCAGAATGGTGCGCAACACAGCCGTTTAAACAGCGCATTGCTCACGGAACAATGATTTTTAGCATAGGTATTGGATTAACAGCATCAGAAATTAATCCTGAAGCCATGTCTAAAGGTTATGATAAATTACGTTTTGTAAAACCTGTTTTTATTGGAGATACCATCCATTCGGAAGTAACCATTTCAGACAAAGCTGAATCTAAAAAACCTGAATACGGAACAGTAACCGAACACGTAGAAATTATTAACCAACACGGCGATGTCGTTTTAGTCTGCGACCATCTTTTAGTGGTAAGAAAAAAATAGTTCATTTGTTCATCAGTTCATTGGGCATAAAGCACAACTAATGAACAACTGACACCAATGAACCAATGAGACCAATAAACTAAATAAACCAAAATATGAACCACACCAATCAACCTGAACTAATTACTGCTGATGAAAATTCATCTGGCAAGAAGTATCTACTGCCCTTTATCCTTGTTATCAGTCTGTTTTTCCTTTGGGGAATGGCGCATAACTTGGATTCCTTTCTAATACCTCACTTAAAAAAAGCTTGCCGTTTAAATAATACACAATCTGTATTAATTGATACATCGGTATACTTAGCTTACTTTTTAATGGCTATTCCAGCCGGAATGATTCTAAAAAGATTTGGATATAAAGCAAGTATGATTACAGGTTTAGTAGCATTTGCTGCTGGGGCTTTTTTATTCGTTCCCGCTGCAAACACACTTTCTTATGCAACTTTTCTTGTCGCTTTATTCATTATTGGATGTGGTTTAACAGTTTTGGAAACTACAGCAAATCCTTATGCTGCAGTATTGGGTGCTCCATCCAAATCTACTTGGAGGTTAAACTTAGCAGCATCTTTTAATGGATTAGCTGCACCAGTTGCAGGATTTATAGGTACAAGATTTATCCTGTCAGGAAAGTCTTTTACAGATGTAGAGTTAGATGCCATGACAGCAATAAACCGCAATGCTTATCTTTTAGAGGAAGGTTCCTCAGTTAAAATTCCTTACATTATCCTAGGTAGTGTTTTAATAGTTATAGCTTTAATTTTCTGCTTTATACATTTTCCAGAAATCAAAACTAAAAGTATTGATGGGGCAGCAGAGGGTAGCTTTTTAGGGTCATTAAGACATAAACATTTACGTTGGGCTGTAGTCGCTCAGTTCTTTTATGTAGGCGCTCAAGTTTGCGTAACTAGTTTTTTTATCAGGGCTGCACAACAAGGAGGTGGCTTAGATGAAAAGAGCGCAGGCTATTTTTATATAATGTACGGCACCTTATTTATGGTTGGTCGTTTCGCAGGAACGGCAATATTATGGTATATCGCTTCCCATAAACTACTTTCAATCTATTCAGTAATAGCTATTCTTTTATGTTTAACTGCTATTTTTGGACAAGGGCAATATGTTGTTTACGCATTGGGTGGATTGGGTTTCTTTATGTCAATCATGTTTCCAACCATTTTCGGATTAGGCATTGAAGGTATAGGAGATGATACTAAACCAGGTTCATCTTGGTTAATTATGTCAATTGTTGGTGGCGCTATTTTGCCTGTTCTTATGGCGTCAGTAATTGACCATTACGGAGATAATATCCAAATTGGTTATAGCATTCCTTTAGTGTGCTTTTTAGTGATCCTTTATTTCGGATTAAAAGGTTATAAAATCGCTCATAAGTAATTTAAACTAACCACCAAGACACTAAGGACACAAAGAAGAAAGTAATTAGTCAAGCTTAGTGTTCTTTGTGCCTTTGTGGTAAAAAATCAAGAGTAAAAAATGAAATCAACGTTTAGCAAAATCTTCCTATTCCTTCTCTTTTGCGCCTTTAGCGTTAAGCTTAAAGCACAGCAGAATGAAAATGCTAAACCTTGGGTTTTTTGGTATTGGGTACAATCAGGTATTTCTAAAAAAGGAATTACAGCCGATTTAGAAGCAATGAAATCCAACGGAATTGGTGGTGCTTATCTAATGACTATCAAAGGAGGTAAATCATCTAATCCATCATTATATGAAAAACCAGTAGAGCAACTAACACCCGAATGGTGGGAGATGGTAAAGTTTGCAATGGACGAAGCCAAACGTTTGGATTTGAAATTAGGGATGCACGTAAGCGATGGTTTTGCCCTTGCTGGCGGACCTTGGATTACGCCAGAACTATCAATGCAAAAAGTAGTTTCATCGAAGATAACTGTCAATGCATCAAATACTAAGATTAAATTACCTCAACCAGAAACAAAGGAAGGTTATTATAAAGATATCGCTGTTTATGCTTATCCATCACCGATAGGAACAAACCAATCTACACGAATTATTACTCCAAAAATCACAGCTAGTAATGGCGCCGATGCAAGTGGATTAGTTAAGCAAGGTAATAAACAAAACTTTGGTTCAAGCGAACCACTATATATTCAGTATGAATTCGAAAAGCCTTTTACTTGTCGCACAGTTAAGATTAAGGTAAGTGGTAATAACTACCAAGCACAGCGATTAAAAATTGAAGTCAGTAACGATGGGAAGACCTTTCGTTCAATTGGCAGATTAGATCCACCAAGACACGGTTGGCAAGACACCGATGAAGACGTAACGCATTCCATCGTGCCAACTACAGCTAAATTTTTCCGTTTTGTTTATGATAAAACCGGTTCTGAACCTGGCTCCGAAGATTTAGACGCTGCAAAATGGAAACCTTCTTTAAAATTGGTACACCTCGAATTATTTGCAGAAGCTCAAATTAATCAGTTTGAAGGTAAAAATGGCTCAATTTGGCGCATCAGTAAAAGAATAACTTCAGAGCAACTTCCAAGCAATTTATGTGTGCCATTAAATAAAATGATTAATCTAACTGCAAAGTTAAAAGCTGATGGCAGTTTAGATTGGAAACTGCCTGCTGGAAGTTGGACTATCTTAAGAATTGGGCATACGTCAACAGGACAAACAAATGCAACTGGTGGTGCTGCAATAGG
>SEDG01000171.1 GCA_004295885.1 Pedobacter sp.
ACAAGGGTAGCTTTATGGCGCTTCCATTCTATACACCATTCTACGCAAAATATGGATTGGCTTGCTGGTAGTAGAACCCACTTTATTGATATATTTTTTACTAGAGCGATGACATTTATTCCGCTGTATGTTTTGGGCTTTTCATCAACTGTGTTTAATGTTTATATAATTTTCATAGCTATTCATGCCGTATTAATTCATGCCAACACGAGAATAAATTTCGGCCCGCTTAAATATATCTTCACAACCCCTCAGTATCACCACTGGCATCATTGCGAAGACCCAAAATATTATGGCCACAACTTTGCGTCTATATTCCCATTTATTGACATGATATTTGGAACCTATTACCTACCAGATAAACAATGGCCAGCAGGAACTGGAGTACATGAAGCATCTTATCCAAAAGGCTTCATCAAACAATCAATTTATCCCTTCACTAAAAGCCCATTTGACACCAATTTAAATATGGAAGAAAAAAGCGACAGGTAAACTGCTTTTGTAATCACTAATCTTACATAATTATTAACGTGTCTAAAGCCAAAAAACCTATCTTTGCGCAAACAAGAATTTAATTTATGCTTAAAGGATTTTTTAACGTACCAGCACCTGTTAATGAGACCATTTTGGGTTATGCACCAGGAAGCAAAGAACGCGAATTATTAAAAGAAGCATTGGCTGATAGTCGCTCAAAAGTGATTGAAATTCCAATGTATATCGGCAGAGAAGAAGTTTTTACCGAAGAAAAAGGTAGAATTACTCCTCCACATGACCACCAACATTTGTTGGCTAACTACAGTAAGGGGAACAAAAGTCACGTTAGCCAAGCAATTGATGCTGCCTTAGCTGCAAAAGCAGATTGGGAAAACCTAGCTTGGGAACACAGAGCTGCTATTTTCTTAAAGGCTGCCGATTTAATTGCGGGTCCTTACCGTTATAAATTAAATGCTGCAACCATGTTGGGGCAAAGCAAAAATGCATATCAGGCAGAAATCGATTCAGCTTGTGAGTTGATTGACTTTTTACGTTTCAACGTAGAATATATGTCTCAAATTTACAAACAACAACCTCCAGTGTCACCGCGAGGTAGCTGGAATAGATTAGAGCAACGTCCGTTAGAAGGATTCGTTTTCGCTTTAACTCCATTTAATTTTACTGCAATTGCAGGAAATTTACCTACTTCTGCTGCTATGATGGGCAATGTTGTAGTTTGGAAACCAGCAAACACACAAATTTTTGCAGCTAACGTTTTAATGCAAATTTTCCGCGAAGCTGGATTGCCTGACGGGGTAATTAATTTAGTTTATGTTTCTGGTCCAGATGCTGGTGATGTGATTTTCTCTCACCCAGATTTTGCAGGAATTCATTTTACAGGTTCTACTGGCGTATTTCAAGACATTTGGAAAACCATTGGCAACAATATTCATAAATTTAAAACCTATCCTCGTATAGTTGGCGAAACTGGTGGTAAAGATTTTATCTTAATCCACGGTTCTGCAGATGCTGAAGTTTCTAGCACGGCAATTATTCGTGGCGCTTTCGAATATCAAGGACAAAAATGCTCTGCTGCAAGTAGAGTTTACATTGCTAAAAGTGTCTGGCCAGAAGTTAAAAAGTTTATGCAACGCGATTTAGCTACTTTCAAAATGGGCGGAACAGAAGATTTCAGTAATTTCATTAATGCAGTTATTGATGAGAAGTCATTTAACAGCTTAGCTAAATATATTGATGCTGCTAAACAAGATAAAGGCGTAGAAATTATTGCTGGCGGAAATTACGATAAGAGTAAAGGTTATTTCATTGAACCAACTGTTTTAGTAGTTGATGACCCGAAATATACGACTATGTGCGAAGAGCTTTTCGGCCCTGTTTTAACCGTTTTTGTTTATGACGATAAGGATTTCGATAAAACATTAGATATTATTGATAGCACTTCTATTTACGCTTTAACGGGTGCCGTGATTGGTCAAGATAGATACGCGTTGGAAAAAGCTACTCACCGTTTACGTAATGCTGCAGGTAATTTCTACATTAACGATAAATGTACTGGAGCAGTAGTTGGTCAACAGCCATTTGGTGGAGCAAGAGGAAGCGGTACAAATGACAAAGCTGGCTCAATGATTAACTTGTTGCGTTGGGTTTCTCCAAGAACAATTAAAGAAACATTTGACCCACCCAAAGATTACCGTTATCCATTTTTAGCTGAGTAATTAACTTATTATAAAATAAAAAGCCGTTCAAACTTAAATTTGAATGGCTTTTTTATGCGTTGTTTTTTTGTTGAAAAGCAGATTCAGTAATTCTATTTAAATTATCCCTGCCAATGCTGCAATTCCTAAAACTCTGTTCCCGAAATCGGGAAAGTTTTAGGAGATTTTCGCGTATGTCAGGTATGGAAACTGGGCATAGTGCAATATGAACAGTTTACCTTCAATAGCTTTAATTTTAGCCCTGATTGAAACGAAAATCCTTTTTAATTGCCATCCTGATCGAACCTTTTCTCACCTCTTCGAGCCAAAGGGCAATTAAAAAGATTGAAGTGGAAAGCAGGAAGAAACTAAATAAAATGCAGTGTACCTGCGCTTCAAAACCTTTTAAATTAAACAAAAAAATCCCAAACCTAAGTTCGGGATTTAATTCAACTTTATTTATTTTAAATACCAACTTTAAATGCTGGCGAAACATCATCAAGGCTGTGGCTGCTCACTTTTAAATCTTTAATTTTGCCAGTTTTTAAGCTGTAAACCCAAGCATGAACCGAAAGTTCTTGCCCGTTTGCCCAAGCATTCTGAACAATTGAAGTATTCATCACATTCGCTGCACCTTCAATGGCATTTAATTCTACCATTCTATTCGACTTTTGTTCTGGGTCTTTTATGGTAGACATTTCTCTCTCATGCATGCGATAAACATCTCTAATATTCCTTAACCAATTATCGATAATACCAACTTGTTTGTTTCCTAAAGCAGCATTTACACCGCCGCAGCCATAATGACCACAAACAATTACATGTTTTACTTTTAGCACGTTTACTGAATAATCTAATACACTTAGCATATTCATGTCTGTATGCACTACAACGTTGGCAATATTTCTGTGTACAAAAATATCTCCTGGCATTGTATTGGTAATTTGATTTGCAGGAACTCGGCTATCCGAACAGCCTATCCATAAAACTGGTGGACTTTGACCTGCAGACAACTTGTCAAAATAAGTTGGGTCTGCTTTCATCATATCTTCAACCCAGTCTACATTACCTTGTAAAAGGCTATCGTATGTAATATCTTTTGTTTCTAATGTTTTTGCGCACATAATTTTTTTTATTAATTTCTGGATATTATATCAAAAATAAACAACAAAGCCTCCAAAAAATAATGAAGGCTCTGTTATTCTTTTCTGTTTTTAAATGACCTTAAAACACTATAACCAGCTTACAATACCAGTTTCTACATTATAATTTGCACCAACAATTTTTATTTTCCCATCAACTTCCATTTGGTTTAAAGTGGTACTTTGGCTGCGGATATCAGCTATGGTTTGTTTTACATTTTGCACGTTTAATCTTTCCAATAAATCATCATTTTTAGAAGAACGTTCTTCTCCTTGGCTGATAATTTGATCAATAATGGGGTTAAAATGGTCTACTAAATGGCTAAGGTTTTTCATTCCTGTCTCACGGATTGCAGCAGCATCCAATCCTCCTTTTAAAGCCCCGCATTTAGAGTGTCCTAAAACTACAATCAGTTTAGAACCCGCAACGTTACAGCCAAACTCCATAGAACCTAAAATGTCTTGGTTTACAAAATTCCCAGCAATTCTTACACTAAAGATATCTCCTAGCCCTTGGTCAAAGATCAATTCTGCAGAAGTACGACTGTCTATGCAGCTTAATATTACGGCAAATGGCCATTGTCCTGCCCTGGTATCATTTACTTGTGCTAATAAATCCCTATTCGTTTTTAAATTTTGTACAAATCTTTCATTACCTTCTTTTAGTATTTCAAATGCTTTTTCAGGGGTAATTGATGTTTGTGTTTCTAAAGTATGTGCCTTCATCCTTCTAATTATTAATTTCTTCTACAATTTTGTTATTTAATTTAGGAACAACATAATTACTCTTTATATGCTCTAAAGTTACGATAATGCCTTTGGTATATGCATTATGCTTGTAATTAAATATGGTCTCTAAAACATCTGGGTCTATATACCTAGCGTTAGAACCATCAATAATTACGTTTGTTTCTTTTGGTATTCCCGTTAATAATACCTGAATTGCCGCTTTATTTAAAAAAGAAACTTCCTCAGCTAACTTAATCCTAATATTCTTTTTATTGCCCTCTTCCTGAACTTTATAGAAGAAAGGATTACGCATATTCGTACGCAATAAATAGAAGATAGAGAAGGCCATGCCTATTGCTACTCCTTTTAATAAGTCGGTTAATACCACAGCTAAAACTGTTACCAAAAACGGGATAAACTGATCCCAACCTTTTTGATACATATCTTTAAACAGGGAAATTCTTGTTAATTTATATCCAGTAAAAAGTAATATTGCAGCTAAACAGGCTAAAGGAATCATGTTTATGATACCTGGAATTAATAAAAGCGATAAAAGCAATAATAATCCATGGTATACGGCAGACATTTTCGTTCTTGCTCCAGCATTTACGTTTGCTGAACTTCTAACAATTACTGAGGTCATTGGCAAACCACCAAGCATACCACTTGTAATGTTACCAAGGCCTTGCGCTATTAATTCACGATTGGTCGGCGTTACTCGTTTGATAGGGTCCATTTTATCTACTGCCTCTATTCCTAATAAAGTTTCTAAACTAGCAACAACAGCAATAGTAGCTGCAACAACCCAAACATCCCATCTGCCAACCGCAGAAAAATCGGGACTGGTAAATAACCCCTTGAATTCTTGCCAACCGCTAAACATTGGAATATTTACCATATGTTCTTGTGCCAACGCATAATTGCTATTTTTAGACATAATGGCAGCAGTAATACCCAGTGCAACCACAACAAAAGGCGCAGGCACGGCATTTAATTTTTTAATTTTTGGCCAATAAATAAGGATCAGTAGGGATACAATACTTATGATTGTTGCAGTTAAGCTTATTGCATTAAATGCATTTTCAATAGCCGACATTGCATTCTCCGCCCCTTTTTGGCTAATGCTTTCATCTAAAAAATAGTCTTTGTCGTAACCGACTGCATGAGATAATTGCTTACGGATAAGCAATAGTCCAATACCGGCTAACATTCCAGTAATTACACTTGACGGAAAATAATTTCCAATAGTGCCGGCCTTAATAAGACCGAGCACCAATTGAAAAACCCCTGCCAAAACCAACGCAAGCAGGAATACCTGATAACTGCCCAAACTAGCAATTGCACCTAAAACGATAGCTGTTAAACCAGCTGCCGGACCGCTAACACTTAATTGCGAACCACTTAAAAAACCGACTACTACACCACCCACAATACCAGCAATTAAGCCAGCAAACAAGGGTGCTCCAGAGGCCAAAGCAATACCTAAACATAGCGGTAATGCTACCAGAAAGACAACTATACTTGAAGGCAAGTCTTTCTTTAAATTCTTTTTTAATATATATTTTTTTACTTCGAACCTAGAAGAGGTCGAATTCTCATTTCCCATAACTCACGCGTTAAATTTTTATAAATTTTAAATACAGCAAATTTAACATTGCCTTTACCAGAATCTTCTCCATTGTTCTCAGCTTCAAGCTGCATGATAACAGCATTCATTAAGCTTTTATCTAAATGGGCGAAAAAAACCGGCGCACCAGAAATTACCATCTTGGCAGTAAAGATGCCCATAAAGGCAATTACTATGAGCACACGGTATTTTCTAAGAAACATAAATCATTTACAATTTTTTGTTCGATTGGTTCAAAAATAGCTCCAAAAGAATGAGATTATCAAATAAATAAGTAATTAAAATGTAATTTAAAACGGGATTTTTACAAAACTCACTAGCTGTCAATTATATAAAAATGAAAATCTCTGCACAAAAGCCAAGCTAATAATTGTAATTTGAGTGCGTTAAATTTTATTGAATTTTGAGATGAAACCATCATGAGCATACAGTTCGCAAAAATTTAATTAATATGCTCATGATAGCTTGATTACCGAAAAAAACAAAATTATATTCCAATGAAAAATAAGATTGAAATCTTACAAGATAAAATACAAAAGGCTCACCTTGGCGGTGGTCAGGCCCGTATTGATAGCCAACATAAAAAA
>SEDG01000844.1 GCA_004295885.1 Pedobacter sp.
GAACTTTTAGCCTAAAAATTCAGAATACCAGAAATGGATCTATTTTAAAAGAGGAAAAAGTAAATGCAGGTTCAATCATCAAAATAAATAAAGTTGGCAATGGCGATGAAGTTATCGTCCTTAATAAAATATAACCTATGAAAGTAAAACAGATAATTTTAATCCTAGTAATTGCCCTAACAATTTACAGCTGTACGCAGGAAAAGAAAGTAGAAAGAATAATTTCTAAAGATCCTAAAAGTCTGCAGATTTCTGGAAATGGCAGGTTTTTAATGACAGGAGATGGAAAACCTTTCTTTTGGTTAGGAGACACAGGATGGTTATTGTTTAACAGGTTAACTAGAGAAGAAGCGGTTAAATATTTAGAAGATCGTAAAGAAAAAGGCTTTAATGTTGTGCAGGCGATGGTTTTGCATGATGTGCCTTCCAGAAATGTTTACCTAGATTCATCATTGGTACATGCAGATGTTTCTAAACCAGCAAGTACTGAAGGAAATGATTTTAAGGATTCCTTGCAATACGATTATTGGGACCACATAGATTACATTGTTAATGAGGCTGCAAAAAGAGGTATTTATATGGCAATGGTACCTGTTTGGGGAACTAACGTTAAGGATAAAAGAGTTAAAGAGGCTCAGGCTGGCCCATATGCTAAATTTTTAGCTACTAGATATAAAGATAAATGGAACATCATTTGGTTAAACGGTGGTGATATCAGGGGTAGTGAAGGAATGAATGTTTGGAAAGCCATCGGCGAAAACTTAAGGGCAAACGATCCTAATCACTTGATCACTTTCCATCCAAGGGGAAGAACAGCTTCTTCAGATTGGTTTCATAAATCAGATTGGATGGATTTTAACATGGTGCAGTCGGGACATAAAAACTATAAACAAGATACGGTTAAAAAAGAAAAAAATCATTTCGGCCCGGACAATTGGAAGTATATCGACATAGATTACAAATTAGAACCTGTAAAACCAACTATTGATGGAGAACCATCTTATGAGGACATTCCGCATGGATTACATAACCCTAAAGACCCAAGATGGACCGCTGATGATGTAAGAAGATATGGCTATTGGTCGGTTTTTGCTGGCGCATTTGGTTATACTTACGGACATAACTCTATCATGCAGTTTTACAAAAAGACTGATCCGAAACCTGCTTATGGTCC
>SEDG01000845.1 GCA_004295885.1 Pedobacter sp.
GGAATTACGATGGTATATGGCTCACGTTCGTCTGGTTCAGAGTGGAAAAACTTCTTGTCTAACCAATAGCTGTACCATTTATCTTCAGTTTCTGTAGGATTGTATTTTGTAGAAATGCTCATTTATATTGTTGGTGTGGAATTGAGCTTGTAAAAATACGTTTTTAGCCTCAAAAGACCAAAGCAGGAAAGGATAAAAGACAAAAGCTGAAAGACCAAAGACTAAAGTTAATTTAGAAAATTATTTGAAAATCAGCGACAATGACATTTATTAATGTTAGTCCTGCTTTTTGTTTCAAGTCCTCCCCGATGAAGAATCGGGATGGGGCTTTCCTCGTCAATCAGGTTTAGAAAACTTAGGGCAGTGCATAACATAAGAGTTGCAAAGTACCAAAATCTTAATCTTCTTAATTTCTTCTTGCCAGCAGCAGGCTGGAATGTTAGAAATGAAAATTATAGTCCTTCAAAAACATCATCCAGTTTCAAAACAAAACCTGACAATACAGAAGATTTTATTTCCTCGCCAAGTGTAAACATTTTAGAAGGCCGAAATTTACCTGCATCATCCAAACTATAAATTAAAATATACTGGTCGCTTTGGCTTACTATCCAATATTCTTTAACACCAAACTCCTCGTAAACCTGATATTTATTGAATAGTTCTTTTTTATTGTTTCCTGGGGATAAAATTTCTACGACAATATCAGGAGCACCAATACAGCCTTTTTCATCTAGTTTGGTTTTATCACAAACCACGCAAATATCTGGTTGTAGAACGGTAAATACATCCTTGTCTAATTTGCTTTTCTTTGGAAAACGAACATCGAAAGGTGCGCCATAAACTTTGCAAGATTTATTTTTCAGAAAATTATAAAGCGGATTAAAAATAGCTCCAAAAACCTCTTGATGAACACGGGACGGAGCGGGACTCATTTTAAAAATTTTCCCTTTAATTAATTCCACTCTTTCATCAAAAAGCCAGTTCAAATAATGCGAATAGCTATAAGTTAACGATTCATCAACATCGTTGAAACTATAGACTTTCGTTTCAGTTAAATCTGGGTATGTTTTTTCGGTAGCCATCAAACCAAATATACTTATTTAGAGGCAAATAGCAAATATTTTCAGCAAATTAAAACTTCATTTTCTGAATTCTAATCGCATTTAAAATCGC
>SEDG01000846.1 GCA_004295885.1 Pedobacter sp.
TCCTCCTCAAAAAAATATTCATAAATAATAATCGTACAAATGACGTTTATTATCTGAAATATTTTACTTTTACAATTTACAACCATCCAAATATTAAACTTTATGAAATTAAATTGGCCCCCAAGGCAAGTTTTATGCTTAATGCTAGCTTATGCTGCAATCTCATTAGGCTTTTCAAATCAATCATTTGCACAAGTTGCTAAAACTTTCATTGTTAAAACCGACCAATCAATTGCCAAAGTAGAACCTAACATGTGGGGAGTCTTTTTTGAGGATATTAATTTTGGTGCAGACGGAGGAATTTATGCGGAGTTAATCAAAAATAGGTCTTTCGAGTTTGCTAAACCTTTAATGGGTTGGTCTATCAACAAAAGTTGGCAAAAAGAAGGCGAGGTATTGGTTATAAACAGAAAAGAAATTAATGATTCGAACCCAAGATATTTGCAGGTTAAAAGGCAAACTGGCGACATAGAATTTACCAATGAAGGCTTTAAAGGCATCGGCATCAAAAAAGGATTGCGCTATGATTTCTCAATGATGTATAGAATGCCGTTAGCAGGAGTTAAAATGGTATTGCTATTAAAAGCGGCAGATAATAAAATAATTGGAAAAACGGTTTTAAACCCATTACAAACAAATGGAACGGCTTGGCAAAAACAAGCAACTAGCATCACAGCAACAGAAACAGACCCAAAGGCCAAGTTTTCTATCATATTTCAAGGTAAGGGAAATATAGATTTAGACATGATTTCTTTATTTCCTGAGGACACCTGGAAAAACAGACCCCAAGGTTTAAGGGCTGATATGGTTCAGATGTTAGCAGACATGAAACCAGGTTTTATTCGTTTCCCAGGGGGATGTATTGTTGAAGGAACAGACCTAGCCAACAGATATCAATGGAAAAATACCATCGGCCCTATTGAAAATCGTAAAATGTTGATGAATAGATGGAACGTGGAGTTTGCTCATCGCCCTGCGCCTGATTATTACCAAAGTTTTGGCTTAGGTTTTTTCGAATATTTCCAATTAGCCGAAGATATTGGCTCTGATGCCTTGCCTATCTTAAACTGCGGAATGGCTTGTCAATATAACACTGGAGAAGTTGCCGCTTTAGACGAACTAGACCCTTATGTGCAAGATGCCTTAGATTTAATTGAGTTTGCCAATGGCGA
>SEDG01000172.1 GCA_004295885.1 Pedobacter sp.
AATGTTTCACCCAATCTCGAAATCAGCTTATCTCTGTTTTCAAACGCCGAATTTGCATCTGAATGTAAATCCGAAATATCACAATCAATTATTGAGCAAATCAAATTCAAATCGCCCATAGCTAATGCAACAAACCCGTTTTTAGTGGCGTACATACCATAAGGTGCACTTAAATAAGCATGAGCACTTCCTTTTACAGCACTGCGATTTGGTAATTTTCCTCCATCATTCAAATAGGTAGTTATGACTTCAAATTGAACATCTAAAATTGATTCTAGCAAGCTAACTTCAACCAAAACACTTTTATTTGTTTTTGCTCTTCTAATTAAAGCAGCCATTAAGCCTTGCGCCAAATGATTGCCGCACATGATATCAGAAACTGATAAACCAAATGGAACTGGTCCGTCTATGTCACTGCCAGACAAATAAGTTAAGCCAGAAACAGATTGTACTAACAAATCTTGTCCGGGTTTATTTGCCCACGGACCTTTATCGCCATAACCAGTAACTAGACCATAAATAATTTTTGAGTTTATTTCTTGTACAGCAGTATAATCCAGTCCAATTTTCTCCATTACTCCTGGTCTAAAATTGTGAATCATGATATCGGCCTTACTGATTAATTTTTTCAGTCGGACTAAATCTTCGGCATTTTTTAAGTCGGCTGCGTAGCTTTCTTTATTTCTGTTGATGGTATGAAAAAGCAGGCTATCATCATCTACGAAAAGGTTTTTGATGGATAACTGCCTGCACGCATCTCCTGTTTTCGGTCGTTCAATCTTGATTACTCTTGCACCTAAATCTGCTAGTCTTAAGCCAGCAGATGGGCCTGCCAAAAATTGACAGAACTCTAAAACCAAAACTCCTTCTAACGGTCTTCTCATGCTAATGTTAAGGATTTAGATTCTTGATATAATTTATTTAACTCGGCCAAAACTTGAAGTTCATCCTCACCTTGCATCAAATAATCTCGTACAACATCACCTGCGTGGTCTTGAAAAAACATAGAACCATGGTAACGCGGGCGAAGAAATGCTCTCTCTAAAGCCGGCAAAGTATTCAAATAATAATTTTGACTTTGTCTATTTACTTCTTCATTTTTCCAAGCGGCTAAATGCCCAGGCTGTCCGCCACTTTCGAAATATAAACTTGATTGACAAGCTGATGAACCTACATATTTTGCATATTCAACTGCGATTGCTAAGTTTTCGCATTTAGAAGAAATGGCTAAACCTGTTCCACCTAATGTACTTCTCAAATTGGTTTTGCCATCTAAAGAAATCATGTCGTGAAAATGCAAAGGTTTGCGAGCATATCCATTTCTGGAGTAATTTGAATAGCCATAAGCAAAAGGACAATAAGCGATTTCATCACTTTGTGTCATCGCTTCATAAACCTGAATTGGGTTTCTTTTAAAATTAGCTTTATCAATTTTTGTTGCCAATTGGCGATATAATTTCAATGCTTTAACTCCAGTTTCTGGAGAAATAACGGTATCCTCTGCTTGGCACGGGTCTTCTCCTAATGAACAACATAGTGTATAAAAATTCATCAAAACATCTATCGGAATACCTGCAAAAGCAACTAAACCTTTGTCGGCTAAAGCCAATAAATCATCAAAAGATTTAGGCAAGGATAAACCCTTTTCTGCTAAAATATCTGGTCTGCTAGATGCTACGGGAGTTGCTGCATCTATCGGCAATGCCCATTGATGGTTATTAAAATTATAACTCTCGAAAGATGCCCCGACAGAATTTATTTCTTGGTCTTTTAAATAATCAGCAGGCAAATATTCATCCAGAGGGATAATTGATTTTGTTTTTGAAGCAAAGCCAGCCCAAGGATGGTCGATAACCAATAAATCAAATCGTTCTGCCAATTCCTGAATAGAAAAATCTGCAAATTGCTGTAAACTTCTCTTTTCCCAAGTTATCTGTACATCAGGATTTAGTTCAGAAAATCGCTGTGCGGTTGCCACCATGGGCAATAACCCACGACTATGATTCCAAGTAATTCCTTTTAAAATTATATTCTTACTCATTTTATTTTTTAACACTAGCGCATTCGTTAACCACAAAGACACGAAGAACACAAAGAGTTATGCTTAAGTGCCTTGCTGTAATTTGTGCCTTGGTGGTTAAATTCATATCATTATTTTGTTGTTATTAAAACCGATGAACTTGTCAATCCGTTCGATGTTGCGGTTACTTTTATGGTTCCTGCTTTTTCTTTTGTCTGAATTATAGCCAAACAAAGTCCGTTGTACGCTTTTCTATAATTGGCTTTAAAAGGTTCTAAACTTGCTTGAAATCCATTATCAACTCCAGCGACAAATCCTACTCCTTCTACTTTAAAACTCACTAAATTATCAGCATTCGGCACCAAATTTCCATTCTTATCTAAAATGCGAACGGTAATGAATGATAAATCCTTACCATCTGCTTTGATGTTTTTTCTGTCTGCAATCAATTCAATTTTAGCTGGCGTACTTGCGGTTTTGATTTCTTTAACCAAAACTTCTTTTCCGCCTTTGCGAGAAATGGCCTTTAAAGTTCCAGCTTGATAATTCACCTTCCACATCACGTGTAAGTCTTCGCCTTGTTTGCTTTTTTTGCCAAGCGATTTTCCGTTTAAGTACAATTCAACTTCATCTGCATTGTTATAATAAGCCCAAACTTCTACAGATTTACCAACTGACCAATTCCAATGCGGCAGAATATGTAAAACTGGTTTATTAGTCCATTCGCTTTGATATAAATAGTACGAGTCTTTCGGGAAACCTGCTAAATCTACGATACCAAAATAAGAGCTTCTAGCCGGCCAAGGGTAAGGTAAAGGTTCGCCCAAATAGTCAAATCCTGTCCACACAAAAATTCCCGAAACGTGGTCGTATTTTTTAGCTTCTTTTAAAGTTTCTTCGTGCGTTGAGCCCCAATAAGCGGAAACATTATCATAAGCTGAAGCGGCAAAATCCTTATTGCCTTCTGTAAACTTGGTTTTACCATCTCTCGGCCAACGGCGAATGGTATCTGCGGTATCATAATAACCTCTAGTTTCTAATGCTGATGTGGTTTCTGCAGCCAAAAACTTAACATTTGGGTAGTTTACTGGGAAATCCTTATACTTTTTATGATTATAATTAAGTCCGTAAATATCTAAAGCGCCTGCTTGATAGATGAAGTTTTTTTCTGCAATGGTTTCTGTTAAAGCAGAAATTACAGGGCGAGTTTTATCTAAATTTTTAACTATTGAAACCAATTCCTTGGTAAGCGCAATTCCCGTACTGTCAAACTGTTCACGAATTTCATTTCCAATACTCCATAAAATGATGGATGGGTGGTTTCTATCACGTTTAACCATCGCTTCTAAATCTCTTCTATGCCAAGCAGGGAAATCCAAATGGTAATCGTTCTTGTTTTTCTTCTTCACCCACATGTCAAAAGCCTCATCCATTACCAAGAAACCCATTTTATCACATAAATCTAAAAACTCTGGCGCTGGTGGGTTATGCGCTGTTCTGATTGCATTTACGCCCATCGCTTTCATAATTTCCAGCTGACGCTCCATTGCTCTCGTATTTACTGCCGCACCTAAAGCACCCAAATCGTGGTGCAAACAAACGCCTTGAATTTTCATCGATTTCCCATTTAATGAAAAACCTTTTTTAGCATCGAAATTAAAGGAGCGAATACCGAATAAGGTGGTTTTGCTATCGATTACTTTTCCATTTTGCAAAATTTCAGTAATCAGTTTATATTGTTTAGGGGTATCTACAGACCAAAGAATTGGGTTCTTAATCTGACTATCACTATTAACAACTACACCAAAAGTGTCAATCTTAGTAGTGTAAGGTTTGTTTTCAACAACTAGTTTACCGTTGGGGTCGTAAAACTTATGAACCAAAACAACGGTTTGATTAGCTAATGTTTTGTTTGTTATTTGAGTTTTGATTTGTATAGTTGCCAAATCATTAGGTACATCTGGTGCAATGCCTCCCTTTATGAAATTTGCGGCCACAAAAGTTCCCCATTGCGCAATTGCTATTTTAGCTGTAGAGGTTAACCAAACATTCCTATAAATTCCAGAGCCAGAGTACCAACGTGAATCTGGCTGTGCAGAATTGTCGACCTTAACAACAATTGTATTTTTACCTACTTTTAGATATTTGCTTAAATCGTATGAGAAGGAGATATAACCATAAGGTCGTTTACCTAAAAAGTGACCGTTTAGCCAAACCTCGGAGTTTTTGTAAACCCCATCAAATTCTATGGTTGTAATTCTATTTTGAAAATTTGTTGGAGCGATGAAATCTTTTCTGTACCATCCTATTCCTGTTGGTAACCCACCGCCTTCTGGCTTTGCAGGATTTTTCTCATCAAATTTACCTTCAATGCTCCAATCGTGAGGCAAAGTTAATTTGCGCCATTTGGCATCATTGTAAGTTGCACTTTTTGCATTTGGCTCATCACCTAAAAAGAATTTCCAATCTTTGTTAAAGGTAATTCTTGAGCGAGATTGTGAAAATACTGACGAACTTACAGCAGTTAAAAGAATCACAGCAATAAGTTTCGTGAAGACACGAACCTTGGCCATTGATAATATTTTATAATTTAAATTGTTACTCATCACTGATTTACAAAATTCACTTTACTTTTACCTAAATCCTTTGAAGTTGCCACTGCAATTCCCCGTTGGTCTTTCTTATTAACGGCACAATAGAAATGGTAAACAATTCCTTTATGTTTTAACACAAATGATTTGTGCGCATATAATTCATCGTAATTTTCGGAAGATTGAATTAAGTTTTCGCCATTCCAATCTGTCCAGTTTACTAAATCATTTGATACTGCAAAACGATTAAACGCACCTTTTCTATCTTCCCAAAACGCACCGAAATAGAACATTACATAGTTTTTCCCGATTTTTTGTATCACACCATCACCTGTTATCCCAACTGGGTGATGAACAACTGGATTTTTCTGAAACCTTTTCCAATTCACCATGTCATCAGAAACAGCCATTCCAATACGTTCGTACCACCTTGTTTTTTTATTGTTAGCCAATGAATCGCCAACGGCATTGTAATACATCACAAATTGATGTCCCGTTAACCTATCCTTGTCTTCAATAACAGAACTTTTAAAAAGTTTATTTCTGTTCTCCCACCATCTTACATCAGCATCTGCTGAAGTTAAAACTGGTTTCGCTAATCTTGTCCACTCTTGTGCAACCCAAGGCCTTTTTGCTACATAAGCCATCCCGATTGATAATGGCTCTGTTTCATAACCTTTTTCCTTACCACCGAAATAAGACATCCAATATTTGCCATCGAATTTAGAAAGCTTGTAATTTCCACCCCATTTTGTATTGGTTAAAGTATTATATCCAGCTTTCTGATTGTCGTCCCAGTTTCCCTCATCACCAAATGACAATTGTTTGCCTAGATTTTCCCAGTTTAATAAATCCTTACTTTTTGCCAACCAAGTTTCATAACCTCTTCCACTGTAAATTAAATAGGTCATATACCAAAACTTTCCCTTTCGGAAAATAGTCGGGCAATCCATTTTATGTTGCTCATCATTAGGCACTAACACCAAACCATATTTATAAGGTGTTTTTACTTCTTGATAAATCTTTTCCATCTCTGATTGAGGAACAGGATTAGATTTTTG
>SEDG01000847.1 GCA_004295885.1 Pedobacter sp.
ATCCGCAAGGAATAGAAATACTGCAACTGAAGATATTAAAGGCAGGGCAGGAAGTAATTAATAAATTTTTGTCATTCTTCTTGATTTGTCATTCTGAGCATCGCGAAGAATCTCAATTTGATGTTACGAGTGAGATGCTCTTCGTCAGCATGACTATAAGATTTAATATTTAATTAAAAAAAATAACATGAAAAAAACATATTATTTAATCGCACTTATCCCAGCTCTATTAGTTAGCTGCAATTTTAACGGAAACAACGATAACATTTCTATAAGCGTTAGGAGCACAGATGCTGGCTACAGTTTAGATGCATCTTATCCTGAAAATAAAACTGAAAAAGTAACTAAATATCTAGAGGAGACCTTAGGAGATGATAAGATCTTTACAGCTCCTAGCGATATTAAAGATGAGGAAGTTGCCTTGGGAGATAGTGTTAAATTTTATTTAAAATCATCACCAGGAAATATAGAAATAGATTTTAAAAAGCAGTATAATTCTGAGGCTTCATACAACAAGTTAGTAGCAATGTGCAAAGGAGTTAAAGAGGTTTTAAAGTAGTATGTTAGTCTGTTAAAAAAGACGTCATTTCGAACGAGGAACGAGGAGAAATCTTTTGGAAGTCATCATGTAAAAGATTTAGCTTCGCTGAGCACTTCGTGGTTCTCAATCACGAAAAGCTCATCTCGAGATGACGATAAACTTTCGAGAGACAAGCTTACTTAACCGTATACCTATAAACAGTCCTTCCTATATTTCCATTTTTATCAAGGCCTTCTACAACAGCACGATAAGAACCTCTTCCGTCAGCATTGAAAAACTCAAAACTAATATTGCCTTTATCATCAGTAATTAATTTAGGATTCCAGTAGATAGTTGTTCTTAAATCACTGCTAGTTGGAATAGCATTTGGAACATATTTAGGAGAATAAAACTCACGTTCTTTTGCATAGCCCATTGGCGTAAAATTAACGATGTTGTTTTTTGGCAGCATATTCATCAATTCTTCCTTGGTGATTTTTTTGCCTACTGGAGCTTTTTTGGTGTTAATCACTAATACTCCTTTGGTTCCATAAGCTCTATCTACAGTGCCTAAGTCGTCTTTTAGAAAAACTTCTACCGATTCTATTTCTGCGGCACTAACAGAGTTGATATCTCTAGTGTCAACTG
>SEDG01000848.1 GCA_004295885.1 Pedobacter sp.
TTACTAAATGGGTTTATCATTATAACATTTTTTAATTAAGCCGCAAAGGTAAGGTTAATAATTGGTATTTTATTGTATGTCAAGCAAATAGTTTTTAGCTTAATAAATTGGAAATAAGTAAGTTAAATATAATGTGGTTTACTTGTTGCTTTAAAAGGATATTTGAAGCGCATTTTCAGTGCTTTCTATTTGAAGAAGTCCCGCTTTTGCTGCAAGTCCGCACTCGTTGCACTCGCTTGCGGGCTTTGCGCTCAATCGGGGCTAGCTAACTTAATACAGAAGCTTTTTTGTAAGTTTCTTGGCGTGGTGCAGATGCAGTTAGTAAAAAGAAGATTGCAAATGCTTTGACGGCGAACTGCTCTTTATCGATGCTGAACATATGAGCAAGTTGGTTATCCTAAAATCCAATGGCAAAAAAATAGGTCCAGGCTATTAAAAAGAATTGCATTGGTATTCTGAACCACAAATATTTTGGCCCTGGGCCATCATTTGTTCCTTTCTGGTAATCCACGTGCTCCATTGCTGCTTTTACATTTCCAGGGACCATCAAGATTAAGAAGGCAATTAATACCCATGCGGTGATCTGAACGTAAGCTGGCAGCAGTAATCCAATTGCCAATACAATTTCTGCTAATCCTGTTAGATATACTACTGCATTTTTGAAGGGAATAAAATTAGGAACCATCATTGCCATTCCTTTTGTAAAAGCAAAATGACCAATTGCCGTAAATAATAGCATTGCAGACATCGCAATTCTGCCCGATAAAAAATGTAAATAATCACCAGATACAAATCTGGTTACAAATAAACTAATTACAAATACCAATACTAGTACGAATAACGGCTTCATACTGCTAAAATAATGAAAATTTGTAATTTATATGGATGGTGCGAACGCAGATTTATACTTTCAACATATGCGCCAATATAGGCTCACATTTCTCCTTACAGCAAGGATAAAATTGTTTGTGTTTCCAAGTAGCAGATTTGGGCGATAGGCCCCACCAAAATTCTGTTAATGCCAAGGGTTTTAACTGATGTTGAAAAGCATGCTGCAAAAGTTTTGGTCCTGCGCATTCTCCAGCACCTGCTGGAGGGTTTTTATATCCCGCTATTGCGAAAATATCAATCAAACTTTTTTCTTCTCCAGCTATATTTAATAAATGAT
>SEDG01000849.1 GCA_004295885.1 Pedobacter sp.
CGGCGTTTCAAATTTCTAAAATCACGGTAATAACATCTAAATAAAATCTGACGAAGCATTTTAGAAACCTGCAATGTAGTTTCTGCATGCACATTCGGATTTCCGTCTCTATCGCCACCAGGCCAAAAACCAAGTTCAATGATTTTTTTAGGGTCGATGTGATATTCGCTCAATAAAGAGTTTAAGTTAGATTGGATATTTGCTGCCGCGAAGTAAAAAACATTTTCTAGATACCATGTTAAACTCAATGCTTCATCAACAGGTGTTGGCGCTTTTTTATTGAAAAACGGCGTTTTACCTAATTGCTGCAGTAATTGATTGATGGTAGTAATGTCATTTCCTTTAATCGCAATGGTTAAATCGTTGATGATTGCCAATACGCTTCCAGGATAAAACTGTGTCGGGTGTGCTGTTAAAACCAGACGCAGGGAAAAATCCTCTATCAGTTGGTCGACCTTTTCATGCAAAGTTTTATCGTCGTTTGCCTTTAAGAAAAGCGCTCTTAAAGAACTTTGCTCGTCGCTAACGTTTAATTTATTAAAAGACGCATCTTCAACGGCATCAAAAAGTACAACCTGCCGCTCGATGTATTGGATAAACCGAAAAAGCAAATCAACAACATCTTTAGAATCTGTATTGGTAGTGTATTTCTTAAAAAAATCTTCAATCAGCCTTGCTGGAGTTTGATGATTTTTAACACCATCTTCACAACTTTTTATGAAAAGGGGCAATAAAGTTCCAGTGTCTTTTACCTTATAAAACGGTAAGGTTAAGAATAAGCTATTATATAGTTCGAATCTAGAAATTACTTCGTTATTGAAAATAGATTCGCGTTGACTAGTAGGTTGGTTTGATTGCATGGCGAAAAGGTACGGAATTTGTACCTAAACAACAAAAATATTACAAAATTAGTTAAGAAAGCGATGATATTATCAAATAATTTTAAAATTCGCGTAGAATTAATGCTATGGTTAAACTAACTAATTTGAAGCGCTAATCAAACTTTCTACTTTTTTAATAAGTACTTAAAAAATTGAAAGTATATATTTTGAACTTTTATAAATAATTCCTACCTTGTATTCTTAAAGGTTAAACAAATCTTTTAAAAGTATCTATGGATTTTCTTGTAAGAAGAAATCTGTAACTAATTGTTAATTTTTTGGG
>SEDG01000850.1 GCA_004295885.1 Pedobacter sp.
TATTCTGGCACTAGCGGACTATTATTGCCCGTGCCAAACAAACTGTATTATCCAGAAGAATTTCAGGACAAGAGTAGGCTTTGTTATTATGCTTCCTTAATGGATACCATCGAAATCAACAGCTCATTTTATAAAATCCCACAAGCGGCCACCTTAAAAAAATGGGCGGCAGATGTGCCGTATGAATTCCGTTTTACCTTTAAGCTTTTTAAGGAAATTACGCATCACAAGGATTTGGCATTTGATGTGGCATTAATAGAAAAATTCATACAGATCATCTCTCAGGTGGGAGAAAAAAAAGGCTGTTTATTGGTGCAGTTTCCACCTAGTATTCGCATCAATCATTTAATGCAATTGGGCAGGCTAATGGCCGTTCTGAGGGATAATGATCCATTGATGGAGTGGAAGATCGCTTTAGAATTTCGCCATCCATCATTGTATGTTGATGAAATTTATGAGTTATTAGAAAACCACCAAATGGGTATGGTGTTGCATGATAAAACACCTGCTAATTCGCCAATCTTAGAAACACATCCTGATTTTGTGTATTTGCGTTTCCATGGCCCAGGTGGCAACTATCGAGGCAGTTATGCAGACGATGTGCTTTACGAATATGCAAGTTATGTTACCGATTGGCTCAGCGAAGGCAAAAAGGTGTTTGTTTATTTTAACAATACCATGGGTGATGCACATGGCAACCTCAACATGTTAAGGCAAATTGTTCGGGATACCTATCTCAACTAATTCATTCTTCGGATTTTAGACCAATCTCAGGCCCTTCCGAAAATATAAATTTCTGAAAACCTTTATTAAGCGTAGTGGTTAAAAAAAAGGTTCAATCTATCAATCCAAAAAAAACATCACTATGAAAGACAATTTAATATCAAGAAGACAAGCTGTTGCTGGCATTGGTGCTGGCATAGCTACAGCTGCGGTAATTCCAGCTTGGGGAAGCGACAGTGGTTTATCGCCCAATTTTGATAAAGCTGCTTTGCTCGAAGATCCCACTACTAAGTATCCTCGTCCGCCGTTTAAACCCCAACAGCAACCCTTCCCCGGTTTGGCTAGTAAAATGGACCCAGTGCCTGATCATGGCGAAAAAAGCTATAAGGGTTCTGGTCGTCTAGCTGGAAGAAAGGCTTTGATAACAGGTGGCGATTCTGG
>SEDG01000851.1 GCA_004295885.1 Pedobacter sp.
GCGTTTGGGCATCTATTACAATTAGCGCCGCCACAAGAATATGGCTTTATAGGCTGGAGAAGGCAGCATTTACCCATGTTGCCAGCAAAATTCAAGCTTTCTATCCGTAAAATTAAAACAAAAGATGGTTTTGTAGAAGACCCTGGTGTTCGAAAACAACTGGATATTATTAAAAAATTATTTGACGAAGCCACTGAGATTATCGTAGCAACGGATGCTGGACGTGAAGGAGAACTGATTTTTAGGTATATTTATTATTTCCTTAAATGTAAAAAACCATTTAAACGCCTATGGATTTCTTCTCAAACTGATGAGGCTATTAAAGATGGGTTTAGAAATTTAAAACCTGGGACAGATTATGATACACTATTTAATTCAGCTCATTGTCGCTCAGAATCTGATTGGTTGGTGGGAATGAATGCCACGCAAGCATTAAGTATCTCTGCGGGCTCTAGAAGCGTATTGTCACTTGGCAGGGTACAAACGCCAACGCTAGCAATGATTTGTGCACGTTACATAGAAAGTAAGAATTTTGTTCCCCAAACATTTTATCAAATAGCTATACAATTAGACAAGGACGGGCAGCTTTTTAGAGCTATTTCTATCGCTAACTTTAAAACCCAACCAGAAGCACAAGCAATATTTGACAAAGTTCAGGATGTCGCTACAGGTTTCCCGACGGGGGGAAACATTACTGCAGTTGAAGCAAAACCAAGAAAAGAACCACCTCCATTATTGCATGATTTAAGTTCCTTGCAGCAAGAAGCTAATAAGAAAAACGGTTTTACCGCAGACCAAACGCTTAATTTATTGCAGAATTTGTATGAGAGCAAGTTGGTTTCATATCCACGTACAGGAAGTAGATATATTGGTGATGATGTTTTTGCAAATGTCCCTAAACTCATTTCTACGCTAACCGATCATCCAGTATTTGCCAATCAGGCTAACTTTTTACAAACAGCAACACTTAATAAACGAAGTGTAAATGCTAAAAAAGTAACAGATCACCACGCTATTTTGCCAACTGGCGAAAAACCTTTCAATTTAAGTAAAGATCATCAAGCCGTTTTTGACATGGTAGCTGGACGAATGTTAGAAGCCTTTCATCAAGAATGTTTAAAGGAGATTACTAAAATTACCATAGAATCTGGTTCTGTATTTAT
>SEDG01000173.1 GCA_004295885.1 Pedobacter sp.
GGGGTACTTATCATTTCAGAAAAAATTTTAGCAGAAGATAGTTTGTTCAACAGAAATTTTATTAAATACTATTACGATTATAAACGCAGAAATAATTATAGTGAGATGGAGATTTCTCAGAAAAGAGAAGCTTTGGAAAACGTGTTAATTCCTTATAAATTAAGTGAGAACTTTAAAATGTTAGCAGAGGCTGGTTTTCAACACACTGAAACTTTTTTTAAATGGTATAATTTTTCAGGTTTTATAGCGGTAAAAAACTAATATGATTGCAATAGGGAACTTCTTTTTCAGGTATAGAAACTTTTTGTTCATTTTCTTATACTTAGCATTATTTATTCCATCTCCACAAATATTTAGGGAGAGTGAGTTTGGTGTAAATTATTATTTGTATCCATTGGTTATCGGATTGTTTATTACCATTTTAGGTCAGTTAATACGAGGTGTAGCGATTTCATTGGCTTATATTGTTAGAGGCGGCTTAAATAAAAAGGTTCACGCAGATGATTTAGTAACTGAAGGATTTTTTAACCACGGTCGTAATCCACTTTATGTTGGCAATATCTTAATGCTGGTTGGTGTAGGAATTTTAATGAATTCCGTAATCTTTATGTGTGTTTTTATTCCGCTGTTCTTGTTCATCTATCAAGCTATTGTATTAGCAGAAGAGAATTTTTTAAGAGGAAAATTCGGAAAGCAATTTGATGAATATTGCGCTCGTGTAAACCGCTGGTGGATTAACTTTAACGGCATACACAAAACAATTGGCAGTATGGCTTTTAATGGCAAGCGCTGGTTAATTAAGGAATACAATACGCAAACAGTTTGGTTGTTAGGTATAGTTGTCATCTTGCTTTATTATTATCCGCAATTAACTGGCGGAGATACCGTATTACGAGATAAAATAGGAATAACTGCCTTAGTTGTTTTAGCTGCTTATTACGTGATTATTCGCTACTTGAAAAAAAGCGGAAAATGGAAAGCTTAAAGTTTTGAAATCAATATTAATCTGCGTTTTCTCGCTGCTCAGTTTAGCTGCTAACGCCCAAGTAGAAGAAAATAAGTCGCTATTTATTCAAGATAGCCTTAAACTGATTTCTTCTCAATTTAAGTTTACTGAAGGACCGGCAGTAGACAAAAAAGGAAATATCTTTTTCACCGACCAACCGAACAATAACATTTGGAAATATGATACCGATAGTAAGTTATCTCTTTTCTCAGCAAAGGCTGGAAGAGCAAATGGCTTGTTTTTCGATAAAAAGGGAAATCTAATTGCTTGCGCTGATGAACAATTTGAATTGTGGTCGTTTGATAAAAATGGGGTAGCGACTCCAATTTATAAAAACCCAAAAGGTCACGATTTAAACGGACCAAACGATTTATGGATTGATAGAAAAGGCGGAATTTATTTCACTGACCCTTATTATCAACGAGATTATTGGACAAGAAAAGCACCTGCCATTGTTGGAGAGAAAGTTTACTATCTCTCAAAAGAAGGTTCAAAGATCATAGCCGTTGATGATAGCCTACAAAGGCCAAACGGAATTGTCGGCAGTCCAGATGGTAAAACTTTGTATGTTACTGATGCCAAAGCTAATAAAACTTATAGGTACGATATCAAGAAAGATGGAAGTCTAACTAATCGCAAACTATTTGTAAACCAAGGTTCTGATGGGATGACTTTAGATAATCAAGGTAATCTTTATCTTACGCGAAAGGGAGTTACAATCTACAATTCAAAAGGAGAGCAAATTGGACATATTGATGTTCCAGAAAATCATACTGCAAATTTGTGTTTTGGAGGGAAAAGTAGAGATATTTTATTCATCACCGCTTCCAAATCGGTTTACACCATAAAAATGAAAGTTAAAGGCGTAGAGTAATGTCTATCTCCTATTCCCCATTACCTATTTACAATTCCCCCTTTTCTATTATTTCTATTCCCAATTACCTGTTTCCAATTCTCCCTTTTCTATTATTTCTATTTCCTATTCCCCATTTTTATTATTTCTATTTCAATTTCCTATTTCCTATTTCCCATTTCCTATTCCCTATAAATATCTATCTTTAAACCATGAACAATACTAAAATTGGTTTTATTGGTTTAGGGAAGATGGGCGTCCCAATGGCTCAAAATTTAATTAAGGCTGGCTATGAACTTTTTGTTTACAATAGAAGTGCAGCAAAAGCTGATTTATTAGTTGCAGAAGGAGCGAAGTTTATAAATACCCCTGTCGATTTATTAACGCAAAGTGAAGTAGTGATATTAATGGTTGCGGATGATAAAGCAACTCAAGATATCATCACAGGACAAGATGGTCTAATATCTTCGGCAACAGCTGGAAAAATCATCATCAATATGAGCACCGTTTCTCCAGCCATCAGTAAAAAAATGACAAGCCTTCTTGCGGAAAAAAATACCTTTTACATTGATGCACCTGTTTCAGGAAGTTTGAAACAAGCTATAGAAGGTTCTTTAGTTATAATGGCGGGCGGAGATAAGTCCGCTTTTGAAAAAGTTAAACCCATATTTGATGTACTGGGCAAACTAGCCTTGCAGGTAGGAGAGATAGGTGCTGGTAATTCAGCAAAACTAGCCATTAATGCTCTGCTAAGTTTTCACGCACAAGGCTTAGCAGAAGCAGTTGCATTCGCTAAAAAACAAGGAATTGACACAGAAGATTTATTGGAGTTAATCAATAATAGCGCTTTGGGCAATGTATTCATGAAAATTAAAGGTGATGCCATTTTGCAAGACGATTATAATGCCGTTTTTGCCTTAAAGCACATTTCAAAAGATTTAGGTCTCGCAAAAGCAGAGGGATTAAATTCGCCCTTGGCAAATGCGGCTTACGAAAGTTTTAAAGATGCAGAGCAAGAGTTGGGTGAGGAGGATATCATCGCAATAGCGAAAAGGTTTTAGGGAATAGTTAAAGCCTTTCTTTTTATTGAAAGGCTTTAACATTTATTCTTTTTTATCTGCTGGTTCTTGCATTTTCTTCATGTTATCTGCAACCATACTATCAGGTAAAACATTTCCCATCGCAACTTGCAGCTTGTTTTTAAAGCCAGATATAACCATATCTTTTCCGCTCATTAAAGCATCGTAGCCATCTTTTGCTACCTCTGCAGGGTCAGCCAAATCTTGGTCTTCAACCATTTTAGATTCTAACATATCAGCTTTTCTAAAGAAATCAGTATCTGTTGCACCTGGTAAAAGAGAGGTAATGGTCACGTCGGTATCTGCAATTTCACTTCGTACCGCTTCATTAAAGGAGTGAACAAAAGCCTTTGTTCCGTGATAAACTGCTTGGTACGGACCAGGAACTTTCCCTGCAATCGAAGCAACGTTTAGTATTTTTCCTGCGTTTCTCTTAACCATATCTTTTAAGAAAAGCTTTGTTAAAATTACTGTTGCTCCAATGTTTAACTGGATGATATTTAACTCGCGTTCTAAATCTGTTTCAATAAATTTGCCATAAACACCCTGCCCTGCATCATTTACCAGAACTTTCACTTCAATACCCATCGCCTTAACTTCATCATAAACTTCGAATGCGGTACCCGAAAGAAAAAAATCTTTACTGATGGTAATTACCTTAACACCTTCTTTTTTAAGTTCGGCAGCTGCGCTTTCTAGTTCATCCTGGTCTCTTGCAACTATAATTAAATCGTACTTGTCTTTTGCAAATAGTTTTGCCAGTTCAAAGCCGATACCACTTGTTGCTCCAGTGATAAGGGCATAATTGTTGTTTATGTTTTCCATAGTTCCATTTTTTAAGCTTATTTATTTAGTTATAAATTTCTTATGAATCTAGAGCGTTATTACTGTATTCTTGGGGGATGATATACTGTGCAAAACATTACAATTTTTAATATAACAATCTCTTTATCTACAGTTTAAACTAGCCCTTTAAATTGCCTTTATAATCGTTTTGCACATCTTATACTATCCCAATTTTTTGTTTTTAACAACTTATTTGCTTTTATGTTTCTACAAATTTTATTAAATTCAAATTCTATTTAAGGGCTTTAAAATTTGTATTTACGCAAACAATTAAAATGAATTGTGGTTGTTATGCTAAGCGATATGTATTATTCAAATGGAAAATTAATTGATATGGGTATTAATAAGGTAAAAGATGGTTGGGAGCAAATAAATGGACGACAAATGCCAGACGAGTTTATTGGCGAATTAGGACATTTTATAGAGTCGAAATGCCCAACATTGCAATATGCAGGCAGTGAAAATCTAAGTCATTCCTACTCTTAAGCTTAAAGTCCTGCCAACTTAATTCCAGAATCTTTAACGTCTTTTAATATCAATTCTTGTAGTGCAAGTTTGGTGTCTTGAAACCCGTGTGCGTTTACCCAAACATTAACGCTTACTTTGTAACTATCTCCTTCTAAACTAGCCACCCCAATTCTTCTTTCTGGCCTAGCTAAGGTATTTTTACATTTATCTATGGCGCCACTAATTACAGTTTTTAAGGCTTCAAAATCTATCGCATTGCCGATTTTTAGTTCTATGTCTAATCTTCTATTTCCTTGCCTACTGATATTAATGATAACCTCATTAGATAATTTGCTGTTTGGAACAATTACCGCTCTGTTATCAAACGTGGTGATGAAAGTGTAGAAGACTTGAATCGAAGTAACCGTGCCCTCAAGACCTTGGGTTACTATGTTATCGCCAACTTGGAACGGTTTTACTAAGAGGATAATGATGCCGCTGGCAAAGTTTTGTAAAGTACCAGAGAGTGCCAAACCTGCAGCAACACCAAAGGCACCAACAAGCGCTGTGAACAGCGTCATTTCTATACCCAAAATTTGCATAACACCCAAAATTAGCAACACCCTTAAGGCAACACCAATTACACTTATTAGAAAAGGCTTGGCAGTAGGGTCAACTTCCTTTCTGTGCATGCTGGCCTGTATCCATTTGATAAGGACTTTAACAAACCATAAACCTGCAAATAGGACTAAAATTCCTAAAATTAGACGTGGGCCAAATACTATTACCCAGTCGTAAACTCTGTTGTAAAATTTCTCTAGATTCATCATTAAATTAACAACCTAAACAGCGACTGGTTTTCTTAAGATGATAAAATAATAGGTAAGTAGTTGGCTAACATACAGATACAATAATTTTTTTAAAAGATTTAAAGCTTTTTTTTATTTAAATCCTTTATAAAATAAGTATACATCGAAACAATCCAAAAAATTTAACCCTAAAGAAAACAAGATGAAAATGAAATTTTTAATAGTTCTTGCAATTGCCGGTATGGCGGTGGTAGGATGTAGCTCAAGTAAAAATGCAAACAGTATGGCAGATTCTGGCGCAATGGATACCAATAAAATGGATTCACCTATGGTTGATACCACCAAGACAGTGCCTGATACAACTAATAAAGTACCAGATACGACTAAGAATCAATAAAATTAAGATAGTTTTAAGTTAATAAATAACGAACAATTGTAGAGTGGATGCTTTGCAATTGTTCTTTTGATTTCTAAGAAAATTGGATATAAAACTGAAAAGTGTTTTGTCCATTTTCCATCTTACATTTAACATCTTTCATCAGCTATATTTCTTCATTCAGCTTCAATAAAAAATCTTTTAGTTTTTCTAACGAAGCGATAACTTTTTGGTTTTCCTTTACTTCACCGCTATTGTTTTTAAGGTGGTCTTTTGCACCTTTTAAGGTAAACCCTTTATCATCTACCAAATGAAATATGATTTTTAAATTATCTATGTCTTCTGGTGTAAAAAGTCTATTGCCCTTTTTATTTTTTTTAGGTTGAAGCACATCGAATTCCTTTTCATAAAACCGAATTTGTGAAGCATTTACGCCAAACATTTCGGTAACCTCACCCATCGTATAGTACATTTTATTAATTTCTCTCTCTTTATATGGCATCTTCTCCGCTGATTATGAATTGATTGTGAGTTTTACTTAAAGTATTCAAATGTAATCTGTTTTTAGTAAATAACCACAATAAAAATTTTAATTTTGTTAACGTTAACTAATCACAAAGACACAAGGAACACAAAGGAATTTTTAATTGTAGATAACAGATTTGCGAGCTAGCATTTTTTTTAGCAACAATTCAACTTTAAAACATTCCAACACTACAACAACTGCAAAAGATGACAGCGAAAGAAATAAGACAGACCTATTTAGATTTTTTCAAAAGTAAAGAACATCACATTGTGCCATCTGCGCCAATTGTGGTAAAAAACGACCCTACATTGATGTTTACCAATGCAGGGATGAACCAATTTAAAGATTTGTTTTTGGGTGAAGCCGCCATTAAATATCCTCGTGTTGCCGATACACAGCGCTGTTTACGGGTTTCTGGTAAACACAACGACTTAGAAGAAGTGGGGATTGATACGTATCACCATACGATGTTTGAGATGTTGGGCAATTGGAGTTTTGGTGATTATTTTAAAAAAGAAGCCATTGCCTGGAGTTGGGAATTATTAACCGAAGTTTATAAAATTCCGAAAGACCAATTATACGTGTCTGTATTTGAGGGTGATGAAAAAGAAGGTTTGCCAAGGGATAATGAAGCTTTTGAACTTTGGAAACAATTTGTAGATGAAGACAGGATTATTTTAGGTAATAAAAAGGATAATTTCTGGGAAATGGGTGATACAGGGCCTTGTGGGCCTTGCTCAGAAATCCATGTAGATTGTCGTCCCTTAGCAGAAAGAAATGCATCCAGCGGAAAAGATTTAGTAAATGCAGACCATCCTCAAGTAATTGAGATTTGGAATAATGTATTTATGCAATTTAACAGAGTGAAGGATGGTTCTTTAAAACCTTTACCAGCACAACATGTAGATACAGGAATGGGTTTTGAACGTTTAGTCCGTGTTCTACAAGGAAAAACGTCAAATTACGATTCAGATGTTTTCCAGCCATTAATTCAATTTATTTCAGAAAAATCTGGATTTCAATACAGCAGCAGTGCAGAACCTGGAGAAAAGGGATGGAACGAGGCTGTGGCTATGCGTGTAATGGCCGACCATATTAGAGCTATTTCGTTTGTAATTGCTGATGGCCAATTACCTTCAAACAATAAAGCAGGCTATGTTATTCGCCGTATTTTGCGTAGAGCGGTACGCTATGCTTATACTTTTTTGAATTTAAAAGAACCATTCTTAAACCAGTTGGTGCCAGTTTTAGCTGAGCAGTTTAAAGGTGTTTTTGATGAATTGTATTTGCAAAAAGACTTTGTTCAAAAGGTTGTGCTTGAAGAAGAAGTTTCGTTTTTGAGAACTTTAGCAACAGGGATTCAGCGGTTTGAGAAGTATGAAACAAAAGATGTAATAAGTGGGGAATTTGCATTTGAACTATATGACACCTTCGGGTTTCCAATAGATTTAACAGAGTTGATGGCTCGTGAACAGGGTTGGAGCGTCGATATGGAAGGTTTCAACAAAGCACTGGCTGAACAAAAAAATCGTTCTCGTGCTGCAACTGCCATTGATACTGGAGATTGGGTAATTGTTAATCAAGATAACGATACGCAGTTTGTGGGTTATGATTTAACGGAAATTGAAACTGAGATTTTAAAATATCGTAAAGTAAGTGCAAAAGGTAAGGAACAATATCAAATCGTTTTACGCCAAACCCCTTTTTATGCAGAAAGTGGCGGTCAAGTAGGAGATACTGGTCGCTTAGAGGACCATAGCCGTCAGTTCTGGGTAGAAATTACCGATACTAAAAAAGAAAATGGCGTTATTGTTCATTATACAGATACTTTACCTATCGACCTTGATGGTAAGTTTTGGGCAGTAATTGATGAAGATAAAAGAGAATTAACCGAAGATAACCACTCCGCAACTCACTTATTACATGCTGCCTTAAAAAAGGTTTTAGGAGCACACGTAAACCAAAAGGGAAGTTTGGTTAATTCAGAAAACCTACGTTTCGACTTTTCACACTTTGCAAAAATTAGTGAAGATGATTTAGCGGAGATTGAATATATCGTAAACCAAAAGATTAGAGCTAATATCAAGCTAAAAGAACAAAGAAATGTTCCTTACGATGAAGCAATAAATTCTGGCGTAACTGCTTTATTTGGTGAAAAATATGGAGATTTTGTTCGTGTAATTACTTTTGATGACCATTTCTCTAAAGAACTTTGTGGTGGTACGCACGTTAAAGCAACAGGCCAAATTGGTTATTTCAAAATTGTTTCTGAAAGTGCTGTAGCTGCAGGTGTGCGTAGGATAGAAGCAATTACTGCTGATAAAGCTGAACAATTCATCGTTAACCAAAGTAAAGAGTTACATCATTTGAGGAGTTTGTTAAAGGGAACGCAAAATATCAGCGCTGCTGTACAAGCTTTAATTGACGAAAATGCCAAACTTAAAAAAGAGGTAGAGAAAAGCATTTTGGCCAAGGCGGGAGATATGAAGCAAGATATCGCTGCTAAAGCAGAAAATATAAATGGTATCAATTTTATTGCCACTCTAGTAGATTTACCTAATGCTGAAGCAGTAAAAAACCTAGCTTTTGAAGTAAAAGCTTTAGTGCCAGATTTGTATTTAGTACTCACTACTTTAATTGATGAAAAACCCGGTATAACGGTAATGATTTCTGAAAACATTGTTTCAGACAGCTTAAACGCAGCTAAAATTGTTCGTGAGCTGGGTAAAGAAATTCAAGGTGGGGGCGGTGGCCAACCATTTTATGCAACAGCAGGTGGTAAAAATGCAGCTGGATTAGCTCAGGTATTGGAAAAAGCGAAAGGCTTTATCAACTAGATTAATTTTCAAATTTGGCATACTAATCGTAGATAACCGAAAGCAACAAGCTTTTAACTAAAGTGTTAGGAATTAAGAAAACATTTTATATTTTAGGCCTTAGAAAACTAAATTAACTCAATGAAGAAATTAATACTTTCAGGCTTATTATTAGCCTCAACTATTTTTACCTACGCACAAAAAGCGGATACTACTGCTAGCAAGAAAACTGGTCTTAGCGGCAACAACGAGATTAAGCTTAATTTATTTATGACTATTGCTGGGGTACCAGAAATTAATTATGAAAGAATTTTAAGCGACGATATGAGTGTTGGGCTTGCTGTGTTAATTGGTATAGATGACCTTGATTATAAGTTCGGTATCATACCTAATTACAGAGTTTACTTTGGTGGAAAAAAGGCAAATGGTTTTTTTATTGAAGGAAATGCTGCGGTTATTGGTTCTCAAAACAATGTTTACTATTATGACTACAGTGGAAATGGCTTTTATAAAAACTCTTCTAAAACCCAAACTAACTTTGGTTTAGGGGCGGCAGCTGGAGCGAAGTTCTTAACTAAAAATGGTTTTGTTGGCGAAATCTATTTGGGAGCAGGGAGACTTTTCGGAGATAATTCTATCGATGCTTATCCAAGAGCGGGTATTACGATTGGCAAAAGATTTTAAATAAAAAAGTCCCGACCATTTGGTCGGGACTTTTTTATTTGTTTTGATTAATGCTTCCCTTTTCCGTTCCCGTTATTCCCTTTTCC
>SEDG01000174.1 GCA_004295885.1 Pedobacter sp.
ATTGCTGATGATGGCAAACGATAAACCTCTAAACCGTCATGATGTAAGCTAAAAGCGATGTGTGGTTTTGCCAAAGCAACTCTTTGAAATTCATCAATAATATGACGCATCTCGGCAGGATTGCTTTTTAAGAAGTTTCTTCTGGCAGGTGTGTTATAAAAAAGGTTTTTAATGCAAATGCTTGTCCCGTTAGGTGTTCCAACAGGTTCTTGTTTAATAAAAGTTGCACCTTCAATTTCTATTAATGTGCCAACCTCATCCTCATGGCGTTTAGTTTTCATTTCTACCTGAGAAATAGCGGCAATTGAAGCCATCGCCTCACCTCTAAAACCCATTGTGCGGATGGTAAATAAATCTTCCGCCTTGCGAACCTTTGAAGTAGCATGGCGTTCAAAACACATTCTAGCATCTGTTATGGTCATTCCGCAACCATTGTCTATAACCTGTATCAATGCTTTTCCTGCATCTTTAACAATCAGTTGTATTTTATCCGCACCCGCGTCTATTGCGTTCTCTAGTAGTTCTTTTACCGCTGATGCAGGTCTTTGCACCACCTCTCCAGCTGCAATTTGATTGGCAACACTATCGGGTAAAAGTTGTATAATATCAGACATTTAAAAATAAGGCTAATCTAGGCTAAAAAAAGTGATTGTTTAATTGTCAAATTAAGCCTAAGAGTTATAAAATCCAATTGCTTTTAGGCATAAAATGTATTTTCCTTTTACTAGAAAAGCAAAGGCAGGATTTCAATTAAAGTAAGTCCCGCCATTGTTACAATCTTTTTGCCCTTCGCTGCGCTTGGGACTGAAAAAAGGATTTTCACGTCTGTCGGGTTTAAATGGAAAGGCTTGTGCAGGGAAACCCCTCATAGCAGCAAAAACCAACGTTCCCTAAACCCGACCGGCAGCGTTATACCATTCTTCATGGTATTAAGCAGAGAGCGGGACTAGCTGTACCAAAGAACTACAGGTATTGCTTTTCTGAAAATTTAAAGCAGATTAAACACCACTAATCATAGATTTTATTTGCGCTTTCTTCATCATTTTTATCTGTGGTTAATTTTGTTACCCAAAAACTGCAAACTGATTTATATCTTTAAAACATGAAACGATTTCTCCCTCTATTTGCCTTGCTTATTGTTTTTTTAGGTTGCGGCAAACCACAAGCAGACTTGATTATTTACAATGCGAAAATCTATACGGTTAACGACAAGTTTGATATTGCCGAAGCTATAGCAGTAAAGGATGGAAAAATTTTAGCCGTTGGCAGCAGTGCGGATGTTCGCGAGAAATTTGGCGCAAAAGAAGAAGTAGATGCAAATGGAAAGGCAATTTATCCAGGCTTTATCGATGCGCATGCGCATTTTTATGGTTATGGCGAAAGTTTGCAAAGTGCCGATTTAAGAGGAACTACCAGTTGGGAAGATGTTTTAAAAAGAGTAACGGAATTTGCAAAAACGCATCCAGATGGTTGGTTAACAGGCAGAGGTTGGGACCAAAATGATTGGGATAACAAGCAGTTTCCATCTAAAGAAAAGTTAGATGAATTATTCCCGAACAGACCCGTTTTATTGGAAAGAGTAGACGGACATGCTTCTATCGCAAACCAAAGCGCCTTAAATGCAGCTGGCATAACTAAATCATTTACATTAACTGGTGGAGATATTGTAGAAAAAGATGGAAAGTTAACTGGGTTATTAATTGACAATGCGGTAGAATTGGTTTCAAACAAGGTGCCTGGCCCAGACGAGAAAAAAGCAACTAAAATATTATTAGACGCACAAAAAAACTGCTTCGCCGTCGGCTTAACCACCATAGACGATTGCGGATTAGATTTTGAAGCAGTTGAATTTATAGAAAAAATGCAAAGCGATAAAAGCCTTAAAATGCGCTTGTATGTGATGCTTTCTGACGCCGAAAAAAACTTCGATTACTTATTTAAAAGAGGCGCAATTAAAACTGACAGGTTAAACGTTAGGGCATTTAAAGTATATGCTGATGGAGCTTTAGGTTCCCGTGGCGCTTGTTTAATGCATCCTTATAGCGATATGCCAAACAAATCTGGCTTTTTATTGAGTGATATTAAACATTTTGAAGAAGTAGCAGATAAAATTAATGCTCACAATTTTCAGATGTGCACCCATGCCATTGGCGATTCTGCAAACCGCAGCATTTTAAAGATTTACGATAAGGTGTTAAAAGGGAAAAATGATAAACGTTGGAGAATTGAACATGCGCAAGTTGTTGCACAAAGCGATTTCGGCTTGTTCGGCAAATCTAGCGTTGTTCCTTCCGCGCAACCAACCCACGCAACATCTGATATGTACTGGGCAGCAGACCGTTTAGGTAATGAAAGGGTAAAAGGTGCGTATGCCTACAAACAATTGATGGACCAAAACGGTTGGATACCTTTAGGAACTGATTTCCCTGTTGAGCAAATTAATCCGATGTTAACTTTTTATGCCGCAACAGCAAGAAAGGATTCTAAAGAATTTCCAAAAAATGGATTTCAAATGGAGAATGCTTTAACGGCAGAACAAGCATTAAGAGGAATGACTATTTGGGCTGCGAAGGCGAATTTTGAAGAAAAAGAAAAAGGAAGTTTAGAAGTTGGCAAGTTTGCAGATTTCGTGATTTTAGAGAATGACATCATGAAAGCAACAGGACAACAAATTTTGAATAATAAAGTGTTAAAGACGTATTTAAATGGAGAAAAAGTATATGAGCAAAAATAAGTTAAGTGGAATTATAGCTTTATGTGTTACCGTAATTTTTACAATGAGCGCTTGTGCGCAAGACCATAAACAAAATGAAAATCGGTTGAAAAACATTACTGCTGTAGTAAATAGCTCTGTTTTATTAAATAATCAGGATGGATTTATTCCTGTTACAAAGTTGGCAGAGAAAAAATTTGCTTCCATTAATTTAGGTTTCGAATATCAGGTTTCATTTGATAGTTTGTTGAATAAATATGCTGATATAAAATCAATAAGCGCAAAAAAATATGCTGACTCATCAACTTACAATGATTTAGCCGATGATTTGAAATACTACACCACGGTAATTATTACCATTACAGACCAATTGGCAAATGATGGTAAAACCTTAAATTTTATTACGGATGTAGCCAAACATAAACAAGTAATATTAGCAGTTTTCGGAAATGGAAAAAGCTTGACTTCGTTTGATAATCTAACCGCACCAATTGTATGGAGTTCTCAAAATACTGAAGAAGCTGCGATGGTTTTGCCTCAAATTATTTTTGGAGGTATTGCTGCTCAACAAACATTAAGCAAAGGTTTTTCACCAAAATATACGGTTGGTTCTGGTTTTAAAACAGCGGTAACTCGTTTAAAATATACCGTACCTGAAGATGCTGGTGTAAACACGGAAGATTTGCTAGAGGTAGATAAAATAGCAAAGGAAGCCATTGCTGGCAAGGCAACTCCAGGTGTGGTGGTTTTAGTAGCTAAAGATGGCAAGGTTATTTATAATAAAGCTTTTGGTTCTCATACCTATGACAATACCATCTCAGATAAAATAACCGACATATTCGATTTAGCTTCAGTTACTAAGGTTACGGCAACAACCCCAACTGTGATGAGATTAGTAGAGCAAGGAAAACTAAAGCTAGATACAAATATTGGCTATTATATTCCCAAGGCTAGAAACACGCCGATGAACAACATTAATGTTCGTGAGGTAATGTTGCATCAAGCTGGATTTATACCTTACATTCCTTTCCATAATTTCGTTAAGGAAGGAGATTACAGTAGAGATTCTTCTGCCGCTTTCCCTACAAAGGTTGCCGATAGATACTATATCAAAAAAGGATTTTTTAGCGATTTCATGTGGCCAAAAATGCTAAACTCTCCGATTAAAACTCGTGGCAGTTATGTATATAGCGATATCAGTATGTATGTGATGCAAGATATCGTAGAACACATTTCTCAAAAACCTGAAGAGCAATATGTAATTGATAATTTTTACAGCCCATTGGGGATGCATAGCACAGGTTATTTGCCAAGAAATCGCTTTGCAAAAGAGCAAATTGTACCTACAGAAGACGACCAAGTTTTTAGAAAGACATTATTAGAGGGATATGTTCACGACCAAGGTGCTGCCTTAAAAGGTGGTGTTGCTGGTCACGCAGGTTTGTTTGGCAGCGCTAATGATTTAGCAATCTATTATCAACTGATGCTGAACAAAGGAACTTATGGTGGCGAGCAATATTTTAAACCACAAACGGTAGATATGTTTACCACCAAACAAAGTAATGTAAGCAGAAGAGGTTTAGGTTTTGACCGCTGGGATCCAGATGCTAGTAAAAAATACCCGTCAGAACTGGCATCATCACAAACATTTGGACATACAGGTTACACAGGAATTGGTGTTTGGGTAGACCCATCTAGGGGATTGGTTTATATCTTTTTATCTAATCGTGTTAACCCAACGGTTAGCGAAAACTTAGGCAGAATGAATATTAGACCAAGAATACAAGATGCGATAAATAGAGCGATTGATAAAGGTAGGAAATAATTAGGCTCCTTTTTAAATAAAACCCACTAACCAATTTAGTGGGTTTTCTATTTATGGTAAAGATTAATCTACTATATGGCCACCACCATATTCGTTACTTATTTTCCATTTCGCTGAAATTGAAGCTTTTTCTACATCTATCATTTGGAAATAGCAATAATCATCTTTTGTAGCATACCTGCTCGTACTAACTTGTACACCATAAGATAGAATGACATTTGCAGTTCCATTAGCAAAGGTTAAATTCACATTCGTTGGATATGTTAGTGCACCATCGCCCGTTTTTGGCATTTCATAAGTCATTATCTTTTTTGTACCACCATCTTTTTTACTCAAGTCTATAGACATCACATCATATTTGTCGCTAGTATAAGTAGCGGCCAATAAATAAATAAACGTGTTTCCATCATTAGACAATGCAGAACCTCTAATTACCCCAGTGATTGTTGGAACGGTAAAGCTATTTGTTTCTGCAAAAACACCATTGTTTATTTTAACCCTGTAAACGCTATGAGTTGGAATCGTTATACCGTAGTTAGAGTTGATGGACAAATAACCAGAGCCATCCCTAGCAGTAATTGTAGGTTTAGGCCAATTTAACTTCACATCATTAGCTCCAGATTCTTCCATCATTCTAGTTTCTGATATTGGCGTCGTTCCACTGTAATCTAATGTGGTGTATAAAACTTTACCTCCAAAACTTGCCAAAAAGTCAAAAGATGTCGTGCTACTTGATAATGTTTTAATTGTTTTTTTATCCGTGCCATCGGCGTTAGCGATTCTTATCTCTTGCTTAATACCTGATTCTGGTTTGTAAGTATAAACTAATTTTTTATTGGTCGAGTAATCAATACTCATGATATAATTATTGCCTGACTTAATATCCTCATCGATAATTAGTTTTTTGTTGGCACCAGCAAGGTCAGTTGTGTAAACTCTAAACGTGTCTATAAAAAACACGGTATTAGATTTTCCGGTTAATGGTTTAGTTTCTTCTCCAACAGTAGAGCTTTCCTTTTTACAAGCAAAGAACAAACACAGAAGAGGCAAAATATAGATTAGCTTTTTCATAAATTATTTTTTCGCTAAACTATGTCTAAATAGTAAGTCTATAAATACGGTCTTTTGGGTATTTTACATGGTGGATTTATGGTATATAATTTAAATCGTGAGTTTATAAATCACAGTCTCTAAAATTTTTGTATCTCTATCTTCACAAAGCAAGAACTCCAAGTTGGACGTGTTTTCCTTAAAAAAGGAAATCCCTTCAACCTTTTGGTTTGTAGATATCTGTTTGATAAAAGTTAAACTTAGCGTTTCTGCGTTCAAGCTACCAATGTAACTTCCTAAAATTTCACCATCATGGTAAGTTGAGGTTGTATCTTCTGCAGCGGCGATGAAATAGATTTCATTTTTATATAAAACAGCATCGGTAAAAGACACTAACTTTTGGTCAGTTTTTAGCAAAACGATTGAAGTAAATTCAATTTTTGTGGCTTTCGTTAAATCACCTCCGTAGATTTTAACAACTCCATTTTTCTTTGCATTTCCATT
>SEDG01000175.1 GCA_004295885.1 Pedobacter sp.
TAAAGGTTCCGTTTGTGTTTTTAATCACATCCATTCCTTTCATTGGCACACCAATAGTTGTTGCACCAATTTTCCAACGCATAATATCATACCAACGGTGATCCTCAAAAGCCAGTTCTATGGCACGTTCATGTCTAATGGCCTCACGCATCTCTGATTGAGTCATTGCAGATTTCAATCCATAATGACCATTTGCTCCCAATTGGATGCCAGCACGTTTACGAATATCGTCAAGTGCTTTATAAACGGTAGCGTCATCAACTTTGTAATCGGCCTCATTTTGTGCTTCGGCGTAGTTTAATAACACTTCAGCATAGCGGAAATAGATATAATTTAACAATGTTGTACTACCACCAACTGTTCTATAAACCTCTGGCCAGTATTTTTTGCAATAATAACGCGTTGCGGTGTAAGTAATATTTCCAGGATTCCAGTCTTTGCCATATGGTGCACCGCCGTTTGTTGACCACATTTCTATTTTACCACCTTGCCAAGGCAAATCGTTATATATAATGTTATTATAAAAACGTGGTTCCCTGCCTACATAAGGTTTTGTTGGGTCATAGCCCGAAGTTGGGTCTGTAATTGCCTTCCCGTTTGCCATCTCATACATGTCAACATGGTTTTGTGTTGGGTTCATTTGCCCCTGTGCACCACCAGAACCTGGCGACATAGAAAAATCTTGCATCATTTCTCCCGATAAAGGCGTGTTACCTTTAATACGGATCATGATGTATTCTGGAGAGCTTGGCACGTTTAATATATCTCCATAGGTTGCTTGAAGGCTATATCTACCGTTCATCAATACCAATGCTGCATCTGCTGCTGCTTTCCATTTAGCTTTATCATTTGCAGGATTATTTAAAGGACTTGCGGCGTACAGTAAAACCCTTGCCTTTAGTGCTTGCGCAGCGCCGACAGTTGGTCTGCCATAATTCGCTGCACTATAAGTTCCTTCTTCACCAAGTTTGTTAATCGCAATTTCTAAATCACTTAAAATAAGAGCCGTAACCTGTTCAAATGATGAACGTGGTAGGTTAATGTCATCATTTACACCATACACCTTATCAACGATTGGCACTCCTCCAAATCTTTTGGTTAATTCGAAATAAGACATGGCACGAAGGAAGCGCATTTCTCCTTCTACTCTTTTTGGATCAAAAATTAAAACCGTAGCGTTTGGTGCTGGTGGTATGCTAGGCAGTTTTTCTAACATTTTGTTATTGATAGCAATACATGCATACATTCTTTTCCATATATCGCCAATGTCATTCAAAGATGCCTGTGTTGAATGCTCATGGTACAAACCACGATTTAAGGAAGTAACGGTACCTTCCGAGTTGCCTGAAACCGCCTCATCAGATGCTTGTGCTACACATCCACGGTGATCATTGAAACGCACATATTTAGTAATGGTATAGTTATAAGCATTGTCTGCAAAACGAGCTGCCAAGGCTGGGTCTGCGAAAATTTCTTCCTCACTGATAGGAGTTCCTGGCGTTCTTTCCAAGAAATCTTTTTTGCAAGAAACAAAACAGAGTGTTAATAGAACAACCGCTGTATATATTTTATAGTTTTTCATCATCTTTAGAAATTAACTTGTAAACCGATATTGTAAACTCTAGAGCTTGGATAAAGCGCCTGCAATGGGAAGGCCTGATTTACCACATTCAAGTTTTCTGGATCTACATACATTTTAAATTTGGTCCATGTGTAAAGGTTTTGTCCATTTAAATAAACCCTAGCACTTGCCAACTTTAAGCTTTTCATCCAATCTTGAGGAAAGTTGTAAGATACTTCTACTGTCCTTAGTTTAAGATAAGCACTATTTTGTAATGTGTAATCGTTGTTTGAGTAGTTTAATGAAGCTGTTCCTCTAGAGTGTAAGGCTGGCCAAGTAGCCGTAGCTGCAGTTGCCGGAGTCCAAGCATTTAACATAAACTCATACATCTGCTGACCATTATTTTGCTCAGTTAATATTACGTTTGAACTTACATGTGCAGCTCCTTGGAACATGGCAGAGAAACTAAATGCTTTATAACTAAAACGAGGGGTAAAACTGTAGATATATTCTGGATTATTGGTATAACCAATAGCTCGTTGGTCTAGTGTGGTAATGATACCATCGCCATCTAAATCCTTAAACTTTAAATCACCCGGAATTGGATTAAAACCTTGTTGTTTAGGAGATGCAGCTATATCTGCAGCTGACTGATAGAAACCATCGTTTACATAACCAAAAAACTGTGTAACTGAGGTTCCTTTTCTAACTTGAGATGCCGGAAGGCCATCTGGCTCATCATTTTCTATAATTCTATTTTTTGCATAGCCAACTTGCCCATTGATGCCCAACATTACGTTACCAATCTTTCCTTGATAATCTAATTCAACTTCATAACCTCTGTTATATACCACTCCTCTATTTAACTTTGGATAGACGTGACCAAATAACGCTGAACCACTCAATGGATCAAGCAAGATATCTTTACGCGTTTCGTCAAATAAATCCATTGTAAGTTTTAGCTTATCACTTAAGAAACGAGCTTCCATACCGATATTCCTTTTCGTACCTGTTTCCCAAGTTAATTCAGCATTGCCCAGGTTGGCGTCTGGAAGTAGAATAGTTGGAAAGTTGGTAATTGATAATGGGTTGCCAAACGGAGCAAGGTTATTTGCGTTCGCCGTTCCAAGAGCATAAGAAGTAAGATATAAAAAGCGCCCAATGCCTTGATCGTTACCTACCAAACCATAACTACCTCTAAACTTTAGATAGGTTAATAATTTGTTCTTTTTCCAAAAATGTTCATTGGTAAGCGTATAGCCGGCAGAAAAAGCAGGAAAAAACCCATATCTTAAACCATCAGCAAAGTTTTCAGATCCGTTATAGGTTGCACTTGCGCCAATGAAATAACGATCATCATAGTTATAATCTACGTTACCTACTACCCCTTGTGCAGCCCTTGGTGGTGCTGTAAAAGTAGTATTACCGCTACCTCTAATCAATTGACGAGTTCCCAAAGCCAATGCGCTAATGTTGTGTTTACCAAAAACCCTAGCGTAATTAAAGCCAACTTGAAGATTTGTTGTGGTGTTTCCAGAAGTAACTCCACCGTCGACAATTGCTCCCAAAGGTTCGTCTCTATTTCTGGTATCCCCTGATAAGGTAGCGGTACCAGTTGCTGGATTATATACATAAGCTGCCCAGTTGGCATTTCTTCTCTCTACGTTATTATAATAAGAATCGTACGCAAAGTTCCCTTTGAAGTTTAAACCTTTGGTAATAAAATCCAGTTTATAATTTAAATTGAAAGTACTTTCTATGGTATTGATATCGTCGTTACGGGTTCCAAAACGTGTTAACACAGCATAGGGATTCCAAATGTTTGTTCCTACATTAGGGTTTGCCGTTATCCTGCCGTCGGGTAAAGTAACAGGATAAGCATACGCTGGCACTTGCAAAATACGAGATATCATTCCTTCAATCGTATCATAAGAAAAAGCAGAAGATGATAGTAACCCCGATGGTTGATAACGAGTTGCAAAACGACCACCCAATTTAATACCTACCGTAAAATCTTTATTTAAAGTTAAGTCTACGTTAGAACGGAAATTATACCGGTTGTAATTTGGCACCGTGTTAATGCCATAAGGCGATGGGAATTTCTTAAAAATACCATCTTGAAAAGAGTAACCAGCCGAAACAAAGTACTTCGCTACTTTTGTACCTCCATTAATTTGGATATTGTGTTGTGTTTGAGAATAAAACTTCTTGGTTAAATAATCAAACCATTGCACATCTGGATAGCCTATAGGATCAGATTTATCAGCAAATTTCTGAATCTCAGCATCTGTAAACGGAGCTGTTTTACCGTCATTACGGTAAGACTGGTTTAATAAGGTGGCATTTTCTAAGGCTGGCAATCCGATAGCTAAACCAGTATAAGTTTGAGCAGCATAGTTACCTGTATAAGTTACCTTTGGCTTGCCAACTTTACCAGCTTTAGTTGTAATTACAATTACGCCGTTTGCACCCTTTAAGCCATATACTGCTGTAGAAGCCGCATCTTTCAACACCGTAATCGTTTCAATTTCATTTGCATCTACATCAGAAAAACCTGGGCGCTCGATCCCATCAACCACAACAATTGCACCTGCATTTGCACCATTTAATGTAGATATACCACGCACTCGCAATAGTGCTGCATCAGCACCTGGTTGACCACTTGTTTGTACAGCAATTAGCCCAGGCAACTTTCCAATTAAGGCATTTGTTGGGTTGGGCGTTGGCGACTTCATAATCTCAACTGCACCGATTTGCGAAATAGCAGCTGTTACACTTGATCTCTTTTGCGTGCCACCGTAGGCCGTCACAATTACCTCGTTTAGGCCTTTTGCATCATCGCGTAAAGTAATCATAATGGTTGGTTGCCCATTGTAAACCACCTCTTGAGACTTCATCCCGATGCTTGTAAATTCTATTACTGCACCAATAGTTACGTTTCTTAAGGTAAATTTTCCCTCGCCATCAGTACTTGTTGCGTTTTGAGTTCCTTTTACTTTAACACCCACACCTGGAAGGGGGCCTCCGGTGTCATCTTTTACAACTCCAGAAACATCAGCAAAAAACTTGCTAGTGGATGTAATGGAGCTACTGTTTGCTAAAAAATCGCTTAATGTTGACTTGTCAGTTGTGATACTACTTTTTGCATAAGTAGTAGAAGCATTAATTTGCAGGAACACACACCAGAGTAGTGTTATAGAAATGTTCCGCAAAATTCTTTTTAATAGAATTTTCCTCATACAGTTTAAATTGGTTTGTTTATTGTCCAAAATATTTGGTGAGGTAAATATAGAAGATAACCGATTAAATTTGCAAATAAAATAAATCGTAAAATGCTGATTTTTAGTACGTTATAATGATTTCAATACGCTTTATCCGCAAATACATATTCACCTAATACACTGATAACTTGACAGATAGCCGATAATATTTTAAAATAGATTATACGCTTAAATCGCATTTAAATAATTTGAATATTTTATTAACATTTAAGCTAGAATGATGCGTTGCTTGCTTCAATGACTATTTATTTATCAAGCACAAGCTTTCTCCACCCAGATTTACCTACTCCTTTTAAATCTTTTTTACGCTCTTCCATTACCTTTTTAATTTTTGAGGCATAGGTCCAGCAGGTACTTTGTCTGATCCCTAATTTTTCTGACAACTTGTGTGAAGAGATAGCGCCTTTATGGTTATACATTAAATAAACAAGGTAAAAGGCTTTGTTTATGGGTATTCTATTATTTTCAAAAATGGTTTGATGTAAAACCGATTCTTCATAAGCGCATTTTGTGCATCTCCTGTTAAATGGAACTTTACCATTACAATAAGAGGTATTACCGCACTTAATACAAGCATAGCCATTTTCCCATTTCAATTCTGCCAAAAACTTATAACAGGTATCTCTATCAGGGTATTTTAAACTAAACTCATCAAAATCCAACTCTGTTGCATTAACACGAGCATCAGTTACTTTTTCTATATTGGTTTTAAGGGTAATATTGTCATTTTCTAGTAAGATGTTCATTCTAGAAATCTCTTCGGCCTG
>SEDG01000176.1 GCA_004295885.1 Pedobacter sp.
CTTCTTTGGATGCTGGCTATAGGTGTTACTATGGCGAACGCACAACAAACAAGGCAAATTTCTGGTAAAGTAACCGAAAAGGCTAGTAAACAAGGCATCCCAGGAGCCTCTGTTTCTGTTAAAGGTACAACAACAAGTACAAGTACCGATGCAAATGGTCAATTCGTAATCAACATTCCAACTTCAGGAACGGTAGTCTTGCAAGCTAAGTACCTAGGTTTCCAACTTCAAGAAATAACCGTGGGTAGCGAAACTAAGGTAAATTTTGCGCTTAACGACGATGTTGCCACCTTAAACGAGGTTATGGTTAATGTTGGTTATGGGACGGTTCGTAAAAAAGATTTAACGGGTTCAGTATCATCTATTAGTGCAGAAGTAATTGCTGCTGCGCCAGTTTCTTCAGCTTTAGAAGCGATTCAAGGCCGTTTAGCTGGTATTAGTATCTCTTCTACTGAAGGATCTCCAGACGCCGTAATGAGCGTTAGAGTTAGGGGTGGTGCTTCTATAACAGGAGATAACACTCCATTGTATATTGTTGACGGGTTTCCTGTTAGTTCAATTGCAGATATTGCTCCGCAAGACATTGAAAGTATAGACATTTTAAAAGATGCCTCTTCTGCCGCGATTTATGGTTCGAGGGGTGCAAATGGTGTAGTTTTGGTTACTACAAAAAGCGGTAAGGCTGGTAAAACTAGTATTAGCTATAATGTTTTTGGAGGGATGAGACAGTTAGCAAATAAATTAACTGTGCTTACACCCTTAGATTATGTGACATGGCAATACGAAAGGGCCCTGCTAGAAAAGACACCAAATGATTATACGCAGTATTTTGGAAATTATCAGGATATTGATTTATACGCTAATGTGCAACCAAACGATTGGCAGGACATCATATTTGGTCGTACCGGAACAACCATCAACAATAATTTAAGTATTAATGGTGGAAGTGATAAGACTAAGTATAGCTTAAGCTATAGTTTTGTAAAAGATAAGGCTATTATGCAATTGTCTGATTTTCAAAGGCAAAACATTAACTTTAAACTAAATCATAAACTATATGATAATTTGACTCTAGACTTTGGAATTCGTTATGCTGATACTAAGACAAGTGGTGGTGGTGCAAATGAGCAAAATGAGAAATCCTCAGCAGATTCTCGTTTAAAGAATGCCATCTTATACCCGCCGTTTCCAGTGGCAGGTTTAACATCGTCAACTGAAACTAATGATGAGTTTAATTTATATAGTCCACTAACATCTATTACTGATAATGATCAGTCGATTCATCGCAAAGCGTATAATCTGAGTGGAGCTGTTACTTATGAAATTGTTGACAATTTAAAATTACGTTCTGAATTGGGTTACGATGGATCGAGAAATGATCAAGATCGTTTTTATGGAATGACAACTTATTATGTTAAAAATACGCTTGATTTTCCAAACACGCCAATTCTTGCAAGTACAAACACAAATAGAAATAGCTTAAGAAATACTAATACATTAAATTATAGTTTTAGTAAAATGTTAAATAAAGACCATAATCTTAATGTTCTATTAGGGCATGAATACATCAAAACAGAGCAAAACGCTTTATTGAATGAGGTTCATAATTTCCCAAAAACTTTCACATTTGATCAAACTAAGGTGTTAACCACTCAAGGAAAGTCTACTATTATTGATAATAATTTTTCACCTGATGATAAACTCCTATCATTTTTTGGAAGAGCAAATTATGATTTTAAGGGGAAATACTTGCTAAGTGCAGCTTTTAGAGCTGATGGATCATCAAGGTTCTCGGATGGTAACAGATGGGGATATTTTCCATCGGTTTCTGGAGCATGGAGAATTTCGCAAGAAGATTTTATGAATGATACAAAATCATGGTTAACAGATTTAAAATTAAGAGCAAGTTATGGTGCCGCAGGTAACAATAATATTCCTCCTGGTCAAATCGTACAATCATTTCAGAGCTCTACCATCGTTTATTCGAATGGCTATAACAACTTTTGGGCGCCATCAAAAATTATGGCTAACCCAGATTTGAAATGGGAAACAAATATTACTAGAAATATAGGATTGGATTTTACACTTCTTGATTCTAAAATCACAGGAACAATAGATGCCTATTTAAATAAAACCAAGGACTTGCTACTTTTAGTTCCTACCGCTGGTACAGGATATGATGCACAATATCGCAATGTAGGCCAAACAGAAAACAAAGGATTAGAATTTTCTGCAAGTTGGAGTGCTGTGAAAAAAAAGAATTTTGATTTTACTGTAAGTGCCAACATCAGTTTTAATAGAAATAAAGTGAAATCTTTAGGCCCGCTTAAGAACATAAATGGCACTTCAGGTTGGGCATCAACTGAAATTGGAATAGATTATCTAGTTGAAACAGGAGCATCGATCGGTCGTATTTATGGTTACAGAAATGCTGGTCGATATGAGGTTTCAGATTTCTCTGGATATAATGCGGCAACAGATTCATGGACATTGAAACCGGGTGTTGTTGACGGTAAAGAGTTTTTAGGCACCATTCGTCCTGGAACAATGAAAATACAAGATATTTCAGGTGACGGAAAAATAGATCTAACTGATAGATCAGTTATTGGTAACGCTAATCCTTTAAACACTGGAGGCTTTTCATTAAATTCTAGAATTTACAATTTTGATATCGGCGCTTATTTTAACTGGAGCTACGGTAACGATGTTTACAATGCTAATAAGATAGAATATACTTCTAGCAGTAAATACAGCTCTAGAAATATGATTGACATTATGGCAACAGGCAAACGTTGGACAAACTTGCGTGCAGATGGTACGTTGAGTAATGATCCTGCAGAATTAGCGGCAATGAATGCCAACACTACACTTTGGTCTCCGTTCTCAAAAACTTTCGTATTAAGTGACTGGGCTGTTGAAGATGCTTCATTCTTAAGATTGTCTACTGTAACTGTAGGTTATACATTGCCTGCCAAGATTTCAGAGAAATTAAAAATGAAAAAATTAAGGGTTTATGCTTCGGGTTACAATTTATGGTTGTGGACTAACTACACAGGCTTTGATCCAGAGGTATCCACTAGAAGAAATACACCATTAACGCCAGGTGTAGATTATTCTGCTTACCCAAGAAGTAAATCATTCATTTTCGGATTAAACGTTAATTTTTAGAGAATTTTTAAATAAAAAATATGAAAAAGATAATATATATACTATTTGTTTTTGCAGGATTTGCAGCAATAAGTAGTTGTAAAAACGCTTTGGATGCGCCAGCTCAATCTTCGTTAGACGAATCTGTGATTTTTTCGACACCTGGCCTGGCAGAAGGAGCGGTTGCTGGAGTTTTGCAATCGTTTGGTGAAACTAACTCGTACAGAGGTCGCTTTTTAGTGTATTACGGTGTTAATAATGATACTGAAGTTTATAATTCATTAAAAGCAACAGGCGATGACAAAGCAAGGTTGAGTAATTATAATACCAATGTAAATAACGGCCAAATGAATACGCTAGATAATGCTTGGGCTAAATTTTATGAAGGTATTGAAAGAGCAAACTTAGCTATTAGAGGAATTAGAACTTATGGTAAAATAGAAAGTAACCCTCAAATGGCACAAATTTTAGGGCAAATATTAACCTTAAGAGCTGTTATATACAACGACTTAATTAAAGGTTGGGGTGATGTGCCAGCTAGATTTGAGCCAATCACTAGTGAAACCAGTTATTTAGCACGAAGTGATAGAGATGTTATTTACAAACAACTGTTAGCTGATTTAAATGAAGCTGCTGGTTATTTACCGTGGCCAAATGAAAGTGCAAGCACAAACAGTGTTGAAAAAGTAAATAAAGCTTTTGCCAAAGGATTAAGAGCTCGTTTAGCTCTTGCTGCTGGCGGATATGCACAACGTTTGGATGGTACGGTAAAATTAAGTGCTGATCCAGAGCTATCTCATGATAAAATGTATGCTATTGCTAAAAAAGAGTGTTTAGAAATAATTGCAAGTGGTAAATTAAGATTATTAGGATATGAAGAGGTTTTTAGAAAACTAAATGAAGAAGCTGGTGCTGCGGGACTAGAATCAATGTGGGAAATTCCGTTTAGCGATGGCAGGGGAAGGGTAATCTTTGATTTAGGTGTAAAACACGCCAAAACAGACCAATATACTGGCCAAAATAAAGGTGGTACAAATGGACCAAATCCAATTATGTTATATGAGTACGAAAAAGAAGACGTTCGTAGAGATGTAAGCATTGTGCCATACGGATGGGATGGGGGTGATGGAACTAAGGGTGCAGCTCAAGTACCTTCTTCATTAAATGCTTTATACTTCGGTAAATATCGTTACGAGTGGATGAAACGTAGAGTAACTGCTACGAATGATGATGGTTTAAACTGGATGTATATGCGTTATGCTGATGTTGTTTTAATGGCCGCAGAAGCCGTTAATGATATTGATGGTCCAGCAGCAGCAGCTCCATACTTAAAAATGATTCGTGATAGGGCTTATCCAACTGCTCCTGCAAAAGTTACAGCATTCATGAGTACAGTAACAGCTTCTAAAGCCGCGTTTTTTGATGCAGTAGTAAATGAGAGAGCACTAGAGTTTACTGGAGAAATGCTTAGGAAAGCAGATTTAATTCGTTGGAACCTATTAGATACTAAATTGGCTGAAGCTAAGAACAAATTACAACAATTAGAGGCCAGGACTGGAAAGTACGCCAATCTTCCTGCTAAGATTTATTATAAAACCTTAGCAAATGGAGAAACTGTAGAGATTTATGGTTTAAACTTTGGGGATACTGATGCTATTGGAGCTGCAGGAGGTTATACAGCTAATAAGGCTTGGACTCTTGGTCCAGCCACTGATCCAATAAAATATTGGGATGCATTATTTGTAAAACAACCCAATTTACAACAATACTGGCCTATATGGCAAGTGTTCTTAGATGCTTCTAACGGAATGTTAAATAATAAACCTTTAAACTTATAAACTCGAGGTTATGAAAAAAAATAATATATATATCAGCATTTTTTTCCTGATGACTTTAATAGGTTTTTCGGGTTGTAAAGATGATATGATGGAGGAAATTACTACTTTAAAAGTTGATAGAACATTTTCGCCTACTGGCTTAACTGCTAGTGTTGTTAATAAAACAAATGCGCTACTTACTTGGAAAGCTGTAAATAATGCTAAAACTTATACTATTGAGGTTTTTGAAAATGCAGATTTCTCTGGAACAGCATTTAAAACTATTCCAAACATTGCAATTACACAAGTACCATATACAGTTACCGGACTTGCAGGAGATACCCAATATTCGATAAGAGTTAAAGGTGTTGGCGAAGGAATAGATGACTCTAAATGGGTAACTGCATTAGTGAAAACAGATCCAGAGCAAATTTTTACAGCTATAAACACAGCTAAATTAACTTCGAACTCTGTGGCATTAAACTGGCCTGCGGGTCAAACGGCTACCACAATTACCTTGTCGCCAGGTAATATTACCAGAACTGTTACTGCGGCAGAAATAGCAGCAGGCGAGGCTATCGTTACTGGTTTAACAGGAGAAACCCTGTATACAGCAAAACTACTTAA
>SEDG01000852.1 GCA_004295885.1 Pedobacter sp.
GCAAAAATATAAATTTTTAGAGAGTTATGGGTTTTTATCTTAAAATGGTTAGGCTGCCACTCATTGTACCACAATCGGTTTTTAAATCTATTACATAATAATAAACGCCCGTAGGCAGCGCCTTGCCATTATACAGTCCGTTAAATGTTTTCGAATACCCTCTCGAATGAAATATCCTATTTCCATCTCTACTGTAAACACTAAAATCACCATCAGGATAACTTTGGAAGCCTTTTATCTCCCAAAAATCATTTATTCCATCTCCATTTGGCGTAATTGAATTGGCAAAACTTAGTGCAGTACTTTTTATCAATGTAAAATCTATCGGTGCTGTGCCATTTATACATCCGTACTTATCTATAACTTGTAGTTGATATTTTCCAACAGGTATACCTTTCAAGTTCAGTTGGTCAGATACAATATTGCCGTCCTCATCAGTCCATTTAATCGCATAAGGACTTGTGGATCCATCGATACTTAAACCTGTTGTGCTTACTAGTTTACCATCGCAGCTCAGAAATTTTTGCATAGCATCTGTATTTATAACTGGTGGCTTCGCTTCAGGAACTGTAAATTGTCCAACTTCATTTGAACAACCATTTGCACTATAGGCCACAACTCTATATCTTCCTGGTGCGGCATTTATTAAATCTTCTGAATTGCTAACTTCAATGTTTTGCTCATCGAACCATTTAAAAGAAAAAGAGGCATTTGATACTTCGCCAGAAATATCTACCCTTCCGTTTGAAGAACCGCAAGTTGCTAACGTAATATTAGAAGATTTAAGCTGATAGACTTCATTAACATTTTTCACAACATAAGTTGGAGAGGTTATCAAGCAATTACCTTGTCCCGCAGTAAAATAATAACCACCAGCGGGCACATTCATCAAATCATCTGACCTACCCATCTCTTGATTTAATACATTATACCAAATTCTAGTTAGATTATTTGCAACGGTGATTTTAGAAATGCTACCATTAGATTTATTGCAATAAGCATCAATAATCACTTTTTGGCTATCGTTTAGGCCATTACTTGAGGCATCAATTGTAAATTTCGCGGAGGTTACATCGCAAGCTCCAAGCTGTCCCGCTTTTAAATAATAAGTGCCATTTCCAACACCTGTTAATATCCTCTTATCGCCCAC
>SEDG01000177.1 GCA_004295885.1 Pedobacter sp.
TGATTTTACCTGTTCCAGTAAGCGAAAAACGCTTTTTAGCACTGGAATTGGTTTTCATTTTTGGCATAACCTTGTTTTAATTTATATATGTATTACTTCTTTGCTACTTTAGGCGCTAATGTTAAAAACATACGCTTTCCTTCTAATTTAGGTAATAATTCTACTTTACCTATATCTTCTAAAGCCTGAGCGAACTTTAACAATAAGATTTCGCCCTGCTCTTTATAAACAATAGCTCTACCTTTAAAGTGTACGTAAGCTCTCACTTTTTCGCCGTTTTCTAAAAAGCTAACAGCATGCTTTAATTTAAATTGAAAATCGTGATCGTTAGTATTAGGACCGAAACGAATTTCTTTAATAACCGTTTGTTTAGCGTTTGCTTTTATCTCTTTTTGCTTTTTCTTTTGTTCGTAAACAAACTTGCTATAATCGATAATACGGCAAACAGGTGGAACTGCATTTGGAGAAATTTCTACTAAATCTAATTCCAACTCATCAGCAAGTGCCAAAGCTTTTGCCAATGGGTATATCCCCGGCTCAACATTATCTCCAGCTAATCTAACTTCTTGAGCTCTGATATACTGATTAATATTATGTTCTGCTTCTTTCTTCTTAAAAGGAGGACGTGGTCCCCTATTAAATCCTGGTCTTCCTAATGCCAAATGTAATTTCTGTTAAACTGTTATTTCTTTAATTATTATTTCACTGAATTCTGCCAAAGTCATCGAACCTAAATCTCCTTGTCCGTGTTTACGAACCGAAACTTTCTGTTCTTCCATCTCCTTTTCGCCGATTATGAGCATATAAGGCAACTTTTTAACTTCAGCATCTCTGATTTTCCTTCCTTTTTGCATATTCTTCATACTTCTCAGAGATAGGTAGGATAATATATTGTTCTGGAGAAAGCCATAATGGGAAATTACCAGCGCAATGCTCAATCAAAACTGCCACAAAACGTTCTAATGAACCAAATGGCGCACGGTGAATCATCACTGGACGATGTTTTAAATTATCGCTACCAGTATACTCCAATTCGAAACGTTCAGGTAAGTTATAATCTACCTGTATTGTACCTAATTGCCATTTTCTGCCCAATGCATCCTTCACCATGAAATCTAGTTTAGGACCATAAAAAGCCGCTTCACCAAGTTCTACAACAGTTGGTAAGCCCATTTCTTCTGCAGCTTCAATAATTGCAGTTTCGGCTAATTTCCAATTCTCATCAGAACCAATGTATTTAGCTTTATTTTCTGGATCACGTAATGAAATTTGAGCAATGTAATTATCGAATCCTAAGGATTTGAAAACATACAATACCAAATCAATTACTTTTTTAAATTCTTCCTTAACTTGATCTGGGCGACAGAATAAGTGAGCATCATCTTGAGTAAAACCTCTTACCCGAGTTAAACCGTGTAATTCTCCACTTTGCTCATAGCGATAAACGGTACCAAACTCTGCAAAACGAACTGGTAAATCTTTATAAGAGCGAGGTTTAAATTTATACATCTCACAGTGATGCGGGCAGTTCATCGGTTTTAAGAAAAACTCCTCACCTTCTTGTGGTGTTTTTATTGGCTGAAAACTATCCTTACCATATTTTTCATAGTGACCAGAAGTAACATATAAATTCTTGTGACCAATATGAGGAGTGACAACTTGTTCGTAACCAGACTTAACTTGGGCTTTTGTTAAAAATTGAGCTAAACGTTCACGCAAAGCAGTTCCTTTTGGCAACCACATTGGTAAACCAGCACCAACTTTTTCAGAGAACATGAACAACTCCAATTCTTTACCCAATTTACGGTGGTCACGTTTTTTCGCCTCTTCTATCATTAACAGATATTCTGTTAATTCACTAGCCTTAGGAAAAGTAACGCCGTAAATACGCGTCAACTGCTTTTTAGTTTCGTCTCCACGCCAGTAAGCACCAGCAACATTCATCAATTTTATGGCTTTTATAAAACCAGTGTTGGGAATGTGTGGCCCACGGCATAAATCTGTAAACTCGCCTTGAGTATAAAATGTGATTTTCCCATCATCTAAACCTTGTAAAAGGTCTAATTTGTACTCATCACCTTTTTCTGTAAAATATTTAATTGCATCAGCTTTGCTAACACTTTTTCTGCTAAACTCTTCTTTTTGCTTAGCTAATTCAAGCATTTTGGTTTCGATGGCTTTAAAATCATCCGAAGAAAATTCTCGCTCTCCAAAATCTACATCGTAATAAAAACCAGTTTCGATGGCAGGGCCGATGCCGAATTTTGTACCAGGATAAAGCGCTTCTAAAGCCTCAGCCATTAAGTGAGCTGATGAATGCCAAAACGTAGCTTTACCAGCTGTATCATTCCATGTTAATAATTTAACGGTAGCATCGGCTTCAATTGCTCTTGAAGAATCCCAGATTTCTCCGTTAACTTCAGCTGCTAAAACGTTTCTTGCTAAGCCTTCAGATATTGATAAGGCAATTTGATGGGCAGTAGTGCCCTTTTCATACTGACGGCTTGAACCATCAGGTAAAGTAATGTTAATCATCTACAACTATGATTTAAAGGTTAAAAAAATTGTTTAGTAAATCACATACCAAGTGATTTTGAACTGCAAAGGTGCCCATTTTAAGACGAATTTCAAAGTATAAGTCGACTTAATTTTATGAAGCTTTTGTTAACCTATTTTTTAAATAATTACGAATTGGCGTATCAATAAATATCAAGATCAGATAAGCAAGGATAATTAGTAAGATGACAGAAATAGGAATTACAAAAGCTAGTGTAGAAAGCGGGGGCTTAACCACAGCAACGTAAGTTAAGAATACCCAAACAAAAGGATAATGCGTCATATATAATGGATATGATATTTCTCCAGATAACTTCGCCAACTTTTTCACTGATGGCTTTAACGAACTTCCTGCTCCTAAGGAAACTATCAATGGGAAATAAATCATCACTAGCATTGGCTCAACAAGCCAGTTATATTCATCATTATATGGTATCAAAAAGCCGATTACTAAAAATATGCATAGCCCCAAAAAGCCTATTTTGTTTTTAATAATCCAATTAGAACGATAAATTAACATCCCTAATAGGAACGAAAATAAAACCCTTGCTCCACCATCCCAAAAATTTGGACCACCCCAACCACCACTTATATTTTTCGAATTAATAGCTACATAACAAAGAACTATTGCTCCAAACAAGATTAATGCTTGCAAAACTCTTTTAGGCGATTTAAAAAGTACTAAAGCGTAAACTATATTTATCACATATTCCCAAAAAAGCGACCAAGCAGGTGCATTTAAGCTGAAAAGATTGAAGTATCGTTCAGTCATAGCAGGATAGGGAATTAACAAAATAGAACTCAAGAAAATGAGTGCAGTTTTACCAAAACCGTAACTAGCGTAAAAATCGCTAAATGGGTCAAAAATAAAAGTAAGCAAGCCTAAAATGGAACCTATAATTACCAAAGGTTGTAAACGGATAAGTCTTAGTTTAACGAACTGACAGATCCCTATTTTCGCTATCCTACTATCATAGGCATATACTATTACGAAGCCAGATAGACAGAAAAAGAAGTCAACTGCCAAATAGCCATGACCTATAAAATTTTTACTGTAATCAGAAATGGCTATTTCCATAAAATGAAAAACAACCACAGCTATGGCAGCTATTCCTCTTAAACCATCTAAAATTTCAAAATGTTGTTTGGTTTTTAATAAGTTTTCTTTGGCAATCATTGTATATGGGCGAATAGGACTTTAATTCCCAAATCTAAAAATTTCAACAACAAAAAAGTCCCGATTTTTGGTCGGGACTTTCATAACTATGTTGGAAAAATTAATTAATAATTACACTTCTAACTTGACCGCCTTGTCCACCTCTATTACCACCGCTAAATCTTTTCATCATATTTTGCATTTTTACAACATACTCCTCTTGAGTAATTGGCGTAGCTTTTTTAGGAGCTGTAACATCTTTAGCGCTTACACCTCTATATTCAATGCTTTTAGCAGTTGTTGCACTACCTTTGGTTTCTATTGATAAAACTGTACCCTCTGTCCACATATTTGGATTTGGAGAAAAATTAAAGCCTAAATCATTAGTATACCAAACTGCAGTCTCATCAGCAATTTCACCAACTTCACCTAAAACCTTTGCTTTACGGATCGTTTTAACAATAGCTTTATTGCAGTTAAAACCGATTATTTTTTTTGTTTCTTCAGACTTTACAATTTCAAATCTTGGTTCGCCTGGTAAATATTCAATAGAACTGGTAGTTGCAGCTGGAGCAGTTGCAGTTGCGCCACCTTGACCCTGACCTTGTCTATTACCACCCAAATTTAAATTAGGTTGTGCTGCAACGGTTAATTTACTTTGCATCACATAAGTTGTATCACTTAAGTCAAACACTTCTACCAATTTTTGGTCGGCGAAAGAATAAAAATATTCTCTTTGTCCACCAGCACCACCAGCGAAACGCATCATACGCATCATACCGCCGCCGCCTCCACCGTTGCTATCCTCAGCATCTTCAACAGGCATATAGCTTGCATTAGTAGCATTAAATAACAATTCGAAGTTTGCTTTTTGATTTTTGGGCATACGAGCTTTCATCTCTTCAGATAAAGTAATCCCTCTCTCAGCAGCCATTGCAACAGGGTCTATGGTGGTTTCAAACTGGATTGCTCCAGATTTTTTTTGAGCCTGACTTGTTACGGCTATCGAAAATAAGCCAACAAAGGCAATCAGAATTTTTTTCATTTTGTAAATGTTTTTGATACTACAAATTTATTGTAGTTTTTAGACTTGAAATGTTAAAAAAGGTTAATTTGTTTTATATAACTTTTCTTTTACAATAAGATAGATTGATAGCTATTGGTTAATGGTCCATAGACTTAGTTTACCATCCAAGCTATTAGCTATCAACCAATAACCATTAACTTTACTAATAATCTAACCAGCCATTTGCTAATACATCAGCAATATGCATTGTTTTTATAGGCACATTATTTTTTTTGATGTAGCCATCTAAATGCATTAAACAAGACAAATCTGTAGAAATAATGTATTCAGCTTCCATCTCTAAAGCATTATTCACCTTTTGTTCTGCCATGGCCGATGAAATTGCATCGAATTTAACAGCGAAAGTACCGCCAAAACCACAACACATATCGGTGTCTTTCATCTCAACCATTTCTAAACCGTGAACTTTAGAAAGCAGCTGACGAGGTTCTTCTTTGATTTTACATTCTCTTAAACCGCTACAAGAATCATGGTAAACGGCTTTTCCATCGAGCTCTGCTCCAAAATAATCTTTCTTTACAATGTTGATTAAAAAATCAGAAAGTTCAAAAATATTAGTTTGCATACTCCTGCATTTGTTATGCACTATGGTATTGGTAAACAAATCGTTAAACCCGTTTTTAACCATACCAACGCAAGATGCAGATGGAGCAACTATATATTCGTTATCAGAAAAATCGTTTAAAAATTTATTGCCAATTTCTTTGGCCTGTTCCCAGTAACCAGCGTTATAGGCTGGCTGACCGCAACAAGTTTGCTTGGAATTATAACTTACTTCACAACCTGCCTTTTCAAGGACTTTAACTGTATTAAAAGCAGTTTCTGGATATAATTGGTCTACAAAACAGGGAACAAATAACTCTATCTTCATTAGTGGATATTAAATTTCAGGCTCCCTACTCAACAACAACAGATTTCGGCTCTACCTTTTTTAAGAACAGCAAAAATACTAAACCTAAAATAAAAAACACGGTTAATGCAATAACAGAATTTCTCATACTCCCAGTATATTCCTCAATATAGCCAAAACTGAACATACCAAATACGAGTGCAACCTTCTCTGTTACATCATAAAAGCTAAAGAACGAGGTATGGTCTGGACTTTCTTGCGGCAAAAACTTAGAATAGGTAGAACGAGATAAAGATTGTATTCCACCCATTATTAAACCAATTACGGCTGCTAAGGCATAGAATTGATATTCTGTATGTATGAAATACGCAGCTACACATGAACCAATCCAAATGATTACAACGCCTATCAAAACATTAACATTACCATATTTTTTTGATGATAAATATGACATCAGCATTGCGCCAGGAATAGCTACCAATTGCAAAATTAGAATAGTTGCTATTAATTTTTCTGTTGGGAGATGTAATTCCTTTTCTCCAAATATGGTTGCCACTAACATTACGGTCTGCACACCCATAGAATAAAAGAAAAA
>SEDG01000007.1 GCA_004295885.1 Pedobacter sp.
TGAAGAGGTCTTGGCAAAAGTAGCTCCATCCTATTTCGAATTTGCAAAATCTTTCTTTTCATCTGGAAACACTATGCATTGTTACCATATGTTCGTCGCCGATAAACAGTTTCTTGAAGGTTACTGTTCATGGTTGTTTCCTATTTTATTTGAACTTGAAAAAACCATCAGGGTTAGTCCTTATCCCTATCAAAATCGTACCATAGGTTTCTTAAGCGAGCGCCTTCTCAACCTGTATGTTTATAAGAACCAAATAGCTATTGCAGAAATGCCAATAGTCTATTTTACCTAGAACCAATTGCCCATTTAAACTTAGTTCTTGTAATAAGTTTGGCTAATAGCAAACTGAGCGTATAAACAAAAATAAACCTTAGTACAGAATAACCTACTACACTGAAAACACTCATTGTTTCTAAACTGAGATTAAATGGCCTCACAATTTCAATTAACACCCAATCTATTATTATTTGATGGAGCAGGTAGATACCAAATGTGGTATGCCTAGGATTTAATGTCTTTTGTACGCCTTTCATATCTCCAAATTTTAATAAGAGCGCAAACATTCCGATAGAGTAAAAGATGTTGGTTATGCGCAAAGTATTAAATGGATCGCTAACATTTAAGTCCATTAAGTGTATGGTTTCGAATGTACTCAGCGCAAATAGCATAACATTTACAATAATGATTAAAGTAAATGACAGTTTGTTTAATAGTTGTTTTACCGCAGCAAAGTTTTTATTAAAGAAGATGCCTAACCACAGATAAAATACAAAGCCAAATAATGCCGTAGTATGCTCTACTGGTATCCACGCATAGTAAAGATTGATGCTATAAAAAATAGACATTAGCACTAAGATCAATCCAAACACCCATCTATATATGTATTTTTTAAAAATGAGCAAAATGGCGATGCAAATTAAAAAATTGAGGATAAACCAATAATTACTATGAAAAATCACACGAAAAAACAGCCCAACAGTTGCATCATACCAATCTACAGGGAGATTTTTCGGATTGCCTGATTTTATAAACATAAACACACGTTGGCCGATGCTTATTGCCAAGTAGATAAAAATCCAAAATAACCATGGGCCAATCGTATTTTTGAACCTATTTCGAATGTATTGAATTGGGGTTGTCGTATTTTAGTAACCAAAAAGCAGAACTGTGTTCAAGAACAATACCCAACATCGCAATACCGCGGATAGAATCTATAAAGTTAAAGTTTGTCTTTGGAGTTTCTTTGGGGGAGATGGTCTGAGTCATTAATCGATTGACAGGTTTTAACTGAATAGGTTTAAAACAAAAATGGGAACGATACAAATATCGCTCCCATATGTTTTAAGAATTAGAAATGTTACAATTTACGTTTCACTTCTACTTGTTCGTATGCCTCTACAATGTCTCCAACCTCAATATTGTTAAAGTTTTGGATGTTTAGACCACACTCATAACCTTTAGCCACTTCTTTAACATCGTCTTTGAAACGTTTTAATGAAGCTAACTCTCCAGTATACACTACAACACCATCACGTACAATACGGATTTTACTGTTTCTAGTAATCTTACCATCTAATACCATACAACCTGCAATGGTACCAACTTTAGTAATTTTAAAGGTTTCTCTAATTTCTACGTTAGCCACGATTTTCTCTTCAAATTCTGGAGCCAACATACCTTCCATTGCCGCCTTAATCTCATTGATTGCATCGTAGATAATAGAATATAAACGAATATCAATTTGCTCAGCTTCTGCTAATTTACGAGCTCCTGGCGAAGGACGCACTTGGAAACCTATAATGATAGCGTCTGAAGCAGATGCTAATAATACATCAGATTCTGAGATTTGACCTACTGCTTTACCAATAATGTTGATCTGAATTTCTTCGGTAGATAGTTTCAATAATGAATCGGCAAGTGCCTCGATTGAACCATCCACGTCACCTTTAACAATTAAGTTTAACTCTTTAAAGTTACCAATTGCCAAACGACGACCAATCTCATCCAAGGTAATATGTTTCTGCGTACGCAAACCTTGCTCACGCATTAATTGTAAACGTTTATTTGCAATCTCTCTCGCTTCAACTTCACTCTCCATTGCGTTGAATTTATCACCTGCGGTTGGAGCACCTTGCATACCCAATACTTGTACCGGTACTGATGGCCCAGCTTCATTAACCTTAGCACCACGTTCGTTAAATAAAGCTTTTACTTTACCACTATAACTTCCTGCTAAGATTGGATCTCCAACTCTTAATGTACCAGCTTGAACCAACACTGTAGTTACAATACCACGACCTTTATCCAGCGTTGCCTCGATAACTGTACCTGTTGCACGTTTGTTAGGGTTAGCTTGTAATTCTAACAATTCAGCTTCTAATAGTACTTTATCTAAAAGTAAATCAACGTTTAATCCGCTTTTGCTCGAAATTTCTTGAGATTGGAACTTACCACCCCAGTCTTCAACCAAAATATTCATTGCCGATAATTGTTCTTTTACTCTATCTGAATTAGCGCCTGGCTTATCAATTTTTGTAAATGCAAATACTAAAGGAACGCCAGCAGCTTGTGCGTGGTTAATTGCTTCTTTAGTTTGAGGCATTACTGCATCATCCGCAGCAATAACAATAATTGCAATATCTGCTACTTTAGCACCACGAGCACGCATCGCCGTAAAGGCTTCGTGACCTGGTGTATCTAAGAAAGTAACTTGTTTACCAGAATTGGTTGTTACTTTATAAGCTCCAATATGTTGTGTAATACCACCAGCCTCACCAGCTACTACATTCGCTTTACGAATATAATCTAGCAATGATGTTTTACCATGATCTACGTGACCCATTATGGTTACCACTGGAACTCTAGTTTCTAAATCTTCTGGTGCATCTTCTTCTTCAATTACGCTATCAGCTTCTTCATCAGCTTTTACAAACTGAATTTCATAGCCAAATTCATCAGCAACAATAGTTAAAGTTTCTGCATCTAAACGTTGGTTAATAGAAACGAACATTCCCAGACTCATACAAGTACCAATAATTTTGGTAACTGGCACATCCATCATATTAGCTAATTCATTTGCCGTAACAAATTCGGTAACCTTTAATACTTTAGATTGTAATTGTTCTTCTGCTGCCGCTTCTTCTGCAGTTAACGCCACATCATCACGTTTCTGACGACGTAATTTTGCTCTTTGTGCAAACTTACCAGATTTACCAGCGCCACTTAAACGAGCAAGTGTTGCTTTAATCTGATCTTGTATTTCTTTTTCTGTTGGCTCTTCTTTAGGCCCGCCTGTTGCAGGAGCACCAGGTCTGGCATTTCTAAAGTTAGGGCGTCCGCCAGCTGTATTGTTTGTATTATTCCTAAAATCTGGTCTGTTAGCCGGAACACCTCCACCTGCTGGACGAGGAGCTTGTTGTCCTTGTTGTTGAGGTTGGCCTTGTCCGCCTTGAGTACCACCTTGTCCTTGTTGAGGAGTATTTGGTCCACCAGGAGTTTTTTTGCGTTTACGCTTACGTTTAGCAGCTTCGCTATCACCAGATGACGCTACAGGTTGGTTTCTACGATCTGGTGTTGTTGGCAATACGATTTTACCAATAATGTTTGGTCCTGATAATTTAACCGAACGAGCTTTGATTACTTCATCTTCTGCTGGAGTCTCTTTAACCTCAGCAATAGGAGTTGGAGGAACCGGTTCAGCCGGTTTTGGCTTTTCTTCGGCTTTTACTTCCTGTACTGGTGCTTCTTGAACTGGAGCCTTAGCCTCTTCAGCTGGAGCAGGTTTCTCTGCAACTGGTTCAGCAGCTTTTGGCGCCTCAACAGCAGGTGTTTCTTTTTTAGCCTCAACCGCAGGAGCTGGCTCTTCCTTTTTATCTGGACGAGTTTTGCTGTTTAAGTTGTTTAGGTCTATCTTTCCAACAATTTTCACCCCTGGTAAAGAACCTTCTTCTTCTTTTGCTGCAACTGGTTCAGGAGCCTTAACTGGCTCAACTGGTTTTGCCTCAACAGGTTTTTCTTCCTTCGGTTTCTCAACAGGAGGAGTATATGAATGAAGGTTCTTAATTAAGATACCTTCGTTTTCAAAATCTTGTTTTTTACTAGGCACCTCAGGAGCTCTCTCAGCTGCTTCGGGTTCGTCACGACGTATTTTACCTATAACTATCTGATTGGCTTCTTCTTTTACGATTTTATCCCCCTGAAACTCTTTCATCAATGTATCATACATCTCTTTAGAAAGTTTTGTAGTGGGCTTATTTTCCACAGCAAAGCCCTTCTTACCAAGAAATTCTACTGCTGTAGCAATTCCTATGTTAAGCTCTTTGGCTGCTTTAAATAAAATTACGGCTTTGTCGTCTGACATCTATTATCCTATTTTTTTACTAATTATATACAAAAGTAACGTTTATTCCTTGTTTATTCAAGCATACAACGTTTATTCAAATTCCGATTGAAGAATACCTATCACTTCTTTAATTGTTTCTTCTTCTAAATCGGTTCTTTTTACCAATTCATCAACAGATAAAGCTAAAACACTTTTCGCTGTATCACAACCAATAGCTTTCAATTCATCAATAATCCAGCTATCAATTTCATCCGAGAATTCTTCGATATCCACATCTTCATCTTCCTCGCCAGCCTCACGGTAAACATCAATTTCATATCCCGTCAATTTACCTGCCAATTTAATGTTATGTCCACCACGTCCAATTGCTAATGAAACCTGATCTGGTTTTAAATAAACTGAAGCATGTTTGGTCACATCATCTAATTTAATAGAGGTGATTTTTGCAGGACTTAAAGCACGTTGAATGTATAGTGAAATATTGTTTGTGAAGTTAATCACGTCAATATTTTCATTTTTTAATTCTCTCACGATACCGTGAATACGAGAACCTTTCATACCAACACAAGCTCCTACTGGATCAATTCTATCGTCGTAAGATTCTACAGCAACTTTAGCACGCTCTCCTGGTTCACGAACAATTTTCTTAATGGTAATTAAACCATCAAAAATCTCCGGAACTTCAATTTCGAATAAACGCTGTAAAAATTCTGGTGCAATTCTAGAAATGATGATTTTTGGAGTAGCGTTAACCATATCAACCTTAGAGATTACAGCACGAACCGCATCTCCTTTTTTGAAATAATCCGCTGGAATTTGCTCAGTTTTAGGCATCATTAACTCGTTGCCTTCATCATCCAATACCAGAGTTTCTTTTTTCCAAACCTGATAAACCTCACCTGTTACAATTTCACCAACTCTATCTTTATATTTTTTGAAGATTTCGTCTTTCTCTAATTCTAAAACTTTAGAAACCAAAGTCTGGCGAGCAGCTAAAATAGCTCTACGACCAAAACTTTCTAATGTGATTTGCTCAATGTAGTCGTCTCCAACTTCCATATCTGGGTCTAACTGTTTTACTTCAGCAAGTTCAATTTCCAAATCATCATCTTCAGAAAATCCATCTTCCATTACTTTTCTAGTTCTCCAGATTTCCAAATCTCCGTTATCTGGATTCACGATTACGTCACAGTTTTCGTCTGTGCCATATTTTTTACGCAACATACTGCGAAATACCTCTTCCAGTACACTAATTACTGTAGGGCGGTCGATATTCTTGAAGTCTTTAAACTCCTGAAATGAATCGATTAAGTTAATATTGCTCATTTTTTTATTTAAATGAAATTAAAACCTTTGTTTCTACTATATTATTAAATTCAATCTGGGCCTCTATCAGCTGAACTTTTTTACCTTTTTCTTTTACCTTTTCTTCTATCGTTATTGCAGCATCGTTAACGGCTAGTAATTTTCCTTCTTTCACTTTTCCATCGGCCAACTTAACGCTTAAATCTCTACCAATGTTTTTATGATATTGACGATTTAACAACAAAGGTTCACCAACACCTGGAGATGAAACTTCTAAATTGTATGCTTTTTCAATCGTATTTTCCTCTTCCAACTGAAAGCCTACGTGTCTACTAATTGCCGCACAGTCTTGAATGCTTATACCCTCATCACCATCTACGTGAATAATTAACTTGTTATTTGGCAACATTTTTAACGATACCAAAAACAATTCAGGCCTATCCGCAATCTTCTCTTCTACAAGTTCTTTAACTCTTTTTTCTACCTGCATATCCTAATTTGTTGTAAATGAAAAGAGGGGACACCGTCCCCTCTTCTTCCTCTATTACCGTGCAAATATACGAATTATTTTTTCAAAATCAAAAATGCATTTGAAAATGAGCACAATAACTAGCGTTTCAGAATTTGTTGCTGGGCTTTTACCTTAAAGCCAACTTTAGATTTTACTATATCCTTACCACTTGCAAACTGGGCGTTTAATATTGTTTCTACCAAATATTCCTTCTTCTTCTCAAAGGGTAAAGTTGGGGTAAAAATCAAACTATCTCCCGCTACGTTTAATCTTCCTGGCCATTCTATTTCCATACTTGTGGAATCGTCTTCAGCTGGAGTCTGCAGAACAGAAACTAATTTTTGGTAATTGCTATCTATCTTGATGTTTGCTTTAAGTTGGTATAATCCAGCTTCATTGATAGCTGAAATTATTATTTTACTACTGTCAGCAGAAAAACGAATAGATAATGGCTTACTATTTGTAGAGCTACAAGCTGTTAAAGCAATACAAATAACAAAGCTTAACAACTTTATATATTTAAACATTTAACTAAATTAATGATATGAAACTAATACTCGAAATTTTATTGATGGGCTTGGCAATGATGCTTGGCTCTTACCTTGTGCCTGGCGTAACTGTAGATGGTTACGTAAGTGCAATTATTGCCGCTGTTTTAATTGCCATTGCCAATGCCACTATCGGATTAATTTTAAGGGTTTTTACTTTTCCATTAAATGTATTAACGCTTGGTTTAATCTCATTTATCATTACCGTATTGATGATTTTATTGGTAGATAATTGGATGACTGGTTTTAATACCTCAGGATTTTTAGCTGCAGCAATTTTAGCAATCGCGGTTTCTGTAATTAAAATGATCTTGGATTCTATTTTTGGCGTGGATAAAAAGTAAGTACAAAAAGAGATTACCACAAAGACACAAAAGCCACAAAGATTTTTTCCTTGTGGCTTTTGTTTTAAGCATAGTTTATTTTAGGTTATTTACTTAAAATACTTCTACTGATTACCATCTTTTGTATTTCAGATGTACCTTCATATATCTGCGTAATCTTCGCATCTCTCATTAATCGTTCTACATGGTATTCTTTCACAAAACCATAACCACCATGTATTTGCACCGCTTCTACCGTAACATCCATGGCAACTTTACTGGCAAATAATTTAGCCATAGAACCTGCCAAGGTATAAGATTGACCTTGGTCTTTTAACCAAGCCGCTTTGTAAACCAACATTCTGGCTGCTTCGATCTGAGTAGCCATATCGGCCAATTTAAACGCGATTGCTTGATGGTCTGAAATTGGCTTGCCAAAAGATTTACGTTGTTTTGAGTAAGCCAAGGCCAGTTCATATGCTCCAGCGGCAATACCCAAAGCTTGTGCGGCTATACCAATCCTACCACCTTCTAAGGTTTTCATTGCAAAAGAAAAGCCGAACCCGTCTTCACCAATTCTATTCTCTTTGGGAACTTTTACGTCATTAAACATTAACGAATGTGTATCAGAACCACGAATTCCTAACTTGTTTTCTTTCGGACCAATTGTAAATCCAGGTGTTCCCTTTTCTACAATAAATGCATTTATCCCTTTATGTCTTAATTCTTTATGCGTTTGTGCGATTACTAAATAAGTGCTTGCAGTGCTGCCATTTGTAATCCAATTTTTTGTACCGTTTAACAGGTAGTAGTCGCCCATATCTTCGGCGGTAGTTTGTTGCGATGTAGCATCAGAACCTGCTTCTGGTTCAGATAAACAGAATGCGCCAATCTTTTCTCCAGATGCTAAGGGCTTCAAATATTTTTCTTTTTGAGCTTCAGTTCCATAGGCCTCTAAACCGTAACAAACAAGAGAATTATTAACAGAAACAACTACTGAAGCTGATGCATCAACCTTAGAAAGTTCTTCCATAACCAAAACGTAAGAAACTGCATCCATGCCACTCCCATTATATTTTGGGTCCACCATCATCCCCAAGAAACCTAGTTCGCCAAGTTTTTTAACTTGTTCGACAGGAAATTTTTGATGTTCGTCTCTTTCGATAACGCCAGGCTTCAATTCTGTTTGTGCAAAATCTCTAGCCGCCTGTTGTATCATTATTTGTTCTTCACTTAACTCAAAAAGCATAATTAAAGTTTATTAAACGTAAGCGTTGCCAAATTTAGTTATTTCTTAATGAAATTACTATGGTTGCATAGTAATTTTTACAAAAACAGGCTATGGCTAAGCGTATGACGTGTGACGTCCAGCATTTAATAGACACAGTTGGCGTTTTCCATTTACAACCAAGCATAGCCATAAGGGCAATCTTTTATATTCAATCTCGTAGGGATCATTAACTAATGGTTTTGCTAATATGAGTTTCGTCGTTTAAGGATACATGAGCTACAAGGAGTTATTAGGTGTAGTGAGCTGGATAGATAACATCTGTTCAGCTTGCGCAATACTGAAATTAATCATCCGGTAATTAAGTTTACACAACGTAAGTCCATAGTAAGTCCATATATAGTCCACAGTAAGTCCATATATTACCGATAAAACCTGGACTTTCTACGGACTTAATATACTCTGGTAATGAAGGTTCTTCGAAGAGACGTATCAAAGACCATCTGCTCTTGAAAATGACTACCAGAATGTAGGTCAATTATTGGTGTAAACATTGGATTCTTAACAAATTGAGAACCATAGAACTCATTGTTCCTAAGAAATATATATCTACCGATGTAGATCCGCAGTGACATATCATTTTAACAGAAAATTAATAGTTTCCAGTCCATATATCTACTCTTTTCCATTACCAGTCCCTATCTTAAACCTACTCCTTTGTCTTTTAGTTGTACTATAGTTCCTAAGAACTAAGGTGGCATAGGCGGATCACTATGGGATCGTTATGGGACGAATAAAGTAAGGGTGGACATTGCGAATGTTGCAAATAGATTAAATATCGAAATTACAAAAAACTGGCCCTATATACTCATTAAACAGAGATGGAGTGTCATTTGCTGAATTTTTGAGCCGTTAAGGAATTTTATCACTCACACTCCTATTTCAAAAGTTTGTTGTTGTCATCTGGAAAGACAAGAATTGGTTGATACTTTTTAGCTTCCTCGATTGGCAGAGAACCATAAGACATAATAATTAGAATATCCCCAACCTGAACTTTACGAGCTGTAGCGCCATTAAGGCAAATCATACCACTTCCTCTTTCGCCTCTAATAGCATAAGTTTCAAATCGTTCGCCATTGTTATTGTTAACAATTTGAACCTTTTCATTAGGAATAATATTAGCGGCATCTAATAAATCTTCGTCGATAGTTATGCTACCAACGTAGTTTAATTCTGCCTGTGTTACCTTAACGCGGTGTATTTTCGATTTTAAAATCTCGATAATCATGTTGCAAAGTTAGGAATAAAGGTTGAAGGTAAAAAGGCAAATGGTTGAAGGCTACAATTCACAGACAATTAGTTTAAAATCATATTATCTATTAATCGCGTTTCGCCAACCTTTACAGCAACCAAGGCTATTGCATTTTTAGCTTCTTTATTGGTTGTTGGCAATAATGTCTCACCATCTGCAATGGTAAAATAATCCAATTCAACACCCTGCTTTTCATTTATCATCAGTTTAGCCTTATCCAATAATTCAACAACGGTAAATTTCTTAAAATTATCAGCAACAAACTGTAAGGCTTTACTGAGCACTAGTGCATTTTCTCTATCGTTTTGGGATAAGTGAATATTTCGAGAACTCATCGCCAATCCATCATTTTCTCTTATTATTGGGCAAGAAACAATTTCAATTGGCATATCAAAATGCTTAACCATGTTTTTAATCATTAGCACCTGCTGGAAATCTTTTTGCCCGAAAAAAGCTATGTCTGGATTAACGGCATCAAAAAGTTTCTTTACAATTTGAGTTACACCTTGATAATGGCCTTTCCTAAATTCGCCTTCCAGTAAAAATTCGGCAGGTCCTAAATCGATATACCAATTTTCTGGAGTTGGGTAATTAGGATACATCTCTTTTATAGTGGGCATAAAAACAAAATTACATCCTGCCTCTTGCAGCATTTTAATATCGTGTTCTAACGGTCGTGGATATTTCTCTAAATCTTTTGGGTCTGTAAATTGGGTGGGGTTCACAAAAATACTGCACACAACTACATCAGCATGTTGTTGCGCAATCTTAATTAATGAGAGATGTCCTTTATGCAAAGCGCCCATGGTTGGAACTAGCGCAACTTTAGATTTTGCCTTTTGTAAAGGGCTTAACAACATTTGTAATGCTGAGATTGTATTTGTGATTTCCAAATTACCAATTGGTTTTTAAAGGCTCAAAGTTGAACAATTATCTAAAACTTACAAAGCCTATTGCACAAGTTATTGATAAATGTTAATATTATTCGTACCTTTGCACCTTGATAATCTTTAAATTAACATAATTTAATATACACTATGGAGATGGCAAAAACGAAGCTACTGATTGTTACACACGAGATGTCGCCTTTCCTCGAACTTACTAAAATTTCTGAAATTACCCGTCAACTGCCACAAGCGATGCAAGAAAAAGGATTCGAAATCCGCATCTTGATGCCTAGGTTTGGTAACATCAATGAAAGAAGAAACAGGTTACACGAAGTTATTCGATTATCAGGAATGAACATTATTATCGATGATAATGACAATCCGCTAATCATTAAAGTTGCCTCAATCCCTGCCGCACGTATGCAGGTTTATTTCTTAGACAACGAAGATTATTTTCAAAGAAAGTATGTTTTTAGAGACAAGGAAAACAAATTTTACGCAGACAACGATGAGCGTACTATTTTCTTCTGTAAAGGCGCTTTAGAAACTGTTAAAAAATTAGGATGGGCTCCAGACATTGTTCACTGCCATGGTTGGATGACTTCTTTAGTACCTGCCTACATTAAAACTACTTACAAAAACGACCCAACATTTAAAAATGCAAAAGTTGTTTATTCGGTTTACGAAAACTGTTTTACAGAAACTTTAAATGCTGATTTGCATAAAAAAGCGGTAATGCAAAATATGACTGAAGAAGATACTAAAGCATTTATTAAAGCAGATAGTAATAGCTTACATATTGGAGCGATAACTCACTCAGACGCAGTAGTGTTAGCTGATGAAAAGATTGATGATGATGTGTTAAAATTTGTTAAAGATTCTAATAAGCCAACTTTAGCCTTTAATTTAACCGAAAATTACGAGAATTTCTACAGTTTTTACGAAGAAATCTCTGATGAAGAATTGGTTTCAGTAGCTTAAGAAGCATTATTTTAATAACAAATATGAAATTTATAAAACTAGACTTATTAACCCTGTTGATAAGTCTTTTTCTTTTCGCTTCATGCGAAAACTCCTCTACAATTGGTTTAGAAGTTGACCCTAGTATTGCAGTGCAAGGCGCATTGGTGGATACGGTAACTATTAATTCGAGAACAGTAGTTGAAGATATTACATCTACGACTTCTTCAGCTAGATTTCCAATGGGCTTTTTAAAAGATCCTATTTTTGGAACAACAGAATCGAGTTTAGCAATGACGGTAAATTTGCCGCCTGGAGATGCTTATAGTTTTGGCACAACTCCAGTTATTGACTCCGCGATATTGGTGCTAAAATATGGCGGTCAATTTTACGGTGATAGTACCGCTACCTACAGCATTGATGTTCATCAATTAGATGCGAACATATCTAGGGAAACATCTTTCTTAAGTAATAGAAACTGGTCTTATTCATCAACTCTTGTTGGCAATAAAACTGGAAAAATCAAACCCTCAACTGCCTATAAAGTTTCAGACATTGTAACAGGAAAACCAGATACTCTTAGAACGGTTAGCCCACAAATAAGAATTCCTTTAGATAATTCTTTCATACAAAATAGTATCCTCAACACAAGCGCTGAAGATTTAAAGTTCAATGCAAATTTCACCAGATATTTCCGCGGTTTACATGTACAAATAAACAAAACAAACTCTACTGGCAACGGGGGTATAATGTTCTTTGACTTTGGTAGTGCAGCTTCGTCACTTGTTCTGTATTATAAAAAGGCAAATTCTACCACGGGTTTAAAGGATACTGTTTCAATAGATTTTCCAATTGCTGCTAATACAAATCCAGTTGCTGCTACAATTAAGCACGACTATACAGGTACACAAATTGCTACACAGTTAGCAAATCCTAATACACAATTTCCTGTTACTTATTTGCAACCTTTATCTGGAGTTAGAAACAAAATTTCATTTCCTTACTTAAGCAAGTTTGCCGCTAGTGCAGGTAAAATCGTTGTTAACAAAGCTGAGTTAGTTATCGATATAAGCGCTGGTTCAGATGCTATTCCGTTTAACGCCGCCCCAAGATTAGCCTTATATAGGTATGACATTGCAGAAAAAAGACAAAATTTGCCAGACAATAACGCTGGTTCCCCAACTTCAAATGCAGATCCCCGTTATACCGGAACCTTTGGTGGGTATTATAATGTGTTAACCAAACAATACGTTTTTAACGTTTCTGGATATATACAGGATCTTTTGGATGGCAAAACTACGGACTACGGCACCTTCTTAGCCGCTACGCCTTCAACAGAGTTTGAAATAGTACCATCAATAGCTACAGCTGCAAGAGCCGTATTAGGGGCTTATAAGAAAAACCCTGTAGCCGGAGATAACGTAATGAAATTGAATATTTATTATACCAAGATAAATTAGCGATATAAATAATTTTATAACTTCTAAAATCCCTCAAAATTTAACTATTTTCGAGGGATTTTATTTTTAAAAAGAACAATATATGTGTGGAATTGTAGGCTATATAGGGTTTAGGGAAGCCTGGCCAATTGTGTTAAAGGGATTAAAAAGGTTAGAATATCGAGGATATGATAGTGCAGGTATTGCATTGATTGAGAACGGCAATTTAAATATCTATAAAAAAGCCGGTAAGGTTAATGAACTTGAGAATTTTGCCGAGGGTAAAAATCTAACTGGAACCATTGGAATGGGTCATACTAGATGGGCTACCCATGGAGCGCCTTCTGATAGAAACTCACACCCACATACTTCTGATAATGGCAAATTAACAATCATTCACAATGGAATTATTGAGAATTACGCAATTCTAAAGGAAGAGTTGTTAAGAAGAGGTCATACCTTTAAAAGCGATACCGACACTGAAGTATTAATCCATTTAATTGAAGAAATTTACAAAAACGAACATAACGACTTATTAGAGGCCGTAAGGTTAGCTTTAAAAGAAGTTAGTGGTGCCTATGCAATTGTTGTAATGGACAAAGATAAGCCAGACCAACTTATTGCCGCAAGGAAGGGAAGTCCAATGGTAATTGGTGTTGGGCAGGGAGAATATTTTATTGCTTCAGATGCTACACCAATTATAGAATACACAAAAAACGTAATTTATCTCAACGATAATGAGATCGCCTTTTTAAAACGCGATGAGTTGATGATTAAACGTCTAGACAATGTTGTTCAAACCCCTTATATACAAGAGCTAGAACTTAAATTAGAGATGCTAGAGAAAGGTGGTTATGATCACTTTATGTTAAAAGAAATCTATGAGCAACCACGTTCTATTAGAGACTGTTTAAGAGGAAGAATTTATCCCGAAGAAGGTAAAGTGCAATTGGGAGGTATTAAGGAGTTTGTTGATAAGCTTAAAAACATAGATCGCATCATTATCGTAGCTTGTGGAACTTCTTGGCATGCAGGCTTGGTGGGAGAATACTTAATTGAAGAGTATGCTCGTATACCAGTTGAAGTAGAGTATGCTTCTGAATTTAGGTATAGAAACCCTATTATTACCGAGAAAGATGTAGTTATCGCCATATCACAGTCTGGTGAAACAGCTGATACAATGGCAGCAATAGAAATGGCCAAAGAAAAAGGAGCTACTATTTTCGGTGTTTGTAATGTTGTTGGTGCATCGATTCCAAGAATTACTCATGCTGGTGTGTATACCCACGCAGGTCCAGAAATTGGGGTAGCATCTACCAAGGCATTCACTGCACAGGTAACTGTATTAACCTTAATGGCCTTTTATATGGCTCAACAGAGAGGTACTATTACCAGTTCTAAACTGATTGAATTGTTAACGGAGCTCGATTCTATTCCAGAAAAGATTCAAATTGCCTTAAAATCTAACGATATTGTAAAAGAAATTTCTGAGAAATTTAAAGACTCAAGAAATTGTTTATTCTTAGGTAGGGGAAGCGGCTTCCCAGTTGCATTAGAAGGTGCATTAAAATTAAAGGAAATCTCATACATACATGCTGAAGGATATCCAGCAGCAGAAATGAAACATGGGCCAATCGCATTGATTGATGAAGAAATGCCAGTTGTTGTGGTTGCTACTAAAAATTCATCTTATGAAAAGGTAATTAGCAATATACAGGAAGTAAAAGCTAGAAAAGGTGTTGTAATTGCAATTGTAACCGAAGGTGATACAGAAGTACCGAAAATGGCAGATTATTGCATCGAAATACCAGATGCGGATGAAGCATTTTTACCATTGCTTGCAACCATTCCACTACAGCTTTTATCCTATCATATAGCAGTACTAAGAGGCTGTAATGTAGATCAGCCAAGGAACTTAGCAAAATCTGTTACAGTTGAATAATAACAAAGAAGCCTCAAATAATTTGAGGCTTCTTTGTTATTATTTGTTTTTTTAAAAAGGTAAGTCGCCAGTTTCAGCCACGGTGTCGCTATTTGGCGTTATGTAATCTTCTTCGCTCTTTGGCGTCCCAGAGCTAGCTGGTGTGTTTTCAAAATCGCTCTTTCTACCAAGCATGGTAAAATTCTCGGCAACAACTTCAGTTACGTATTTCTTTACTTTTTCTTTATCTTCAAAAGATCGTGTTCTAAGTTTTCCTTCGATGTAAACTAACTTTCCCTTTTGCAAGTATTTTGACGCTACCTCCGCAAGACCCCTCCATAACACGATGTTATGCCACTCGGTTTGCTCTATACGTTTGCCATCTTTGTTATACGTTTCTGAGGTGGCCAAAGGGAAACTTGCAACTGTAACACCACCTTCTAAGTGTCGAACTTCTGGATCCTTACCCAGATGCCCCACTAAAATAACTTTATTAATACCGGACATAAATTAAATATTTGGTTTGTTTTGCAAATACAATTCAAAAAAATCGCTTATAACTTTTGGATGTGGTAAAGTAGCAAAATCTTCAAGCGTAACCGATTTAATGTCTGTATGCAGATTAAAGTTAATCATATAATTTTCTAAACCAAAAAAATGAACATATATAATTTGGTGAGTGAGCATATGTTTTTTTTGAACCAAAGATCTGATTTTTACATTATTACCAAACATCTTTTTTATATCATCAATAAAATCTATATCATCCAAACCAGCAACATTATTAGTCTCAATTAAAGGGAAATCATACATCTGTTGCCATACGTCTCCCGGCTTTCGTTGTTTAATTAAGATTTGATCATCATTTAAGCCAATAAAATAATTAAACCACCTTTCTCTGACTTTTACCTTTTTAAGCTTTAGCGGCAATACATTCACCTTATCATTATTATATGCAAAACAGCTAAGCTGTAGGGGACAATCATTGCAATGAGGTGATTTCGGCTTACATTGTAATGCTCCGAATTCCATTATGGCCTGATTATAAAGAGATGGTTTTTGATCTTCAATCAGGCTTTGAGCAAGCTCAGCAAATATTTTCTTTCCAATTGTTGAGTTTATAGCTTCTTCAATCCCGAAATACCGAGCCAACACCCTAAAAACGTTTCCGTCTAAAACAGCCTTAGATTCATCATTTGAAAAAGAAGAAATTGCCGCCGCCGTATAATCGCCTATTCCTTTTAGCTTAATCAGCTGTTCATAAGCTGTTGGAAACTTGCCATCATGCAATTCCATTACTTGCTTTGCGGTAAAAAGCATATTTCTGCCCCTAGAATAATAGCCTAGACCTTGCCAAAGTTTCAAAACCTCATTTTCGCTAGCAGCCGCAAATCTTTTTACTGTAGAAAAGTTCTCTAAGAACTTATTGAAGTACGGCAACCCTTGCTCAACCCTGGTCTGCTGGAGAATAATTTCAGATAGCCAAATTACATAAGGATCGGTGGTATTACGCCAAGGAAGATCGCGTTTATTAATTTTATACCACTTTATTAATTCGGTTTGGAAGCTCATTTCGCCAAAAATACAATCAAAACTTATCATTTTCTTAAAACTTGCAGTAACATGATGATTTTGATTGTAAATAAATCATCTTTTATTTTCCTATCTCATTAAAAAGCAATACTTTTGCAACCCCAAAACAGTTATAATATTAAATACACAATAACTTAATAAATAGAAAAATATGACTAAGGCAGATATTATTTCAGAAATATCAACAAAAACAGGCATTGAGAAAGTAGATGTACAAGAAACAGTTGAGGCGTTTTTCAAAGTAATCAAAAACAGTATGATTGGCGGCGAAAATGTATATGTTAGAGGCTTTGGAAGTTTCGTTGTAAAAAAGAGAGCACAAAAAACTGCTAGAAATATTTCTAAAAACACTGCTATCATTATCCCAGAACATTTTGTTCCTAGCTTTAAACCAGCAAAAGTATTTGTTGATAAAGTAAAAAACAATTCAAAAAAAGTTAAAGCAGAAGCTTAATTCCTTATGTTAAACAATATCCGTTCAAAACAAGTTATTCTTATTGTAGCAATACTATTGCTTGGCGGATTTTTGTTTACTAGAGACGTTAAGGGTTTGGTTAAGCCAAAAGATGAAGCTGGTAAAATGCCTACAAATGGGCAAGCAACCAATTCGTCATCAGCTCCGCAAGTCACCATTGAAGATGTTTCTAGCACAGCAAAAAACCTAGTTAGCGGTGCAACCGCTAAAGAGATTATTGCTTTAGAAAATTCATATAAAAGTGGTTCGGGAGCCGATAAAATTACAACTGCCAAAACATTAGCTCAGAAATGGGATGATGTTGAACAATCTATTCCAAGTGCGATGTACTTAGAGGTTGTTGCCAACAACGAAAGTTCACTTTCTAATTGGTTAAACGCAGGAAATCGTTTTTTGAAAGCTTTTGATAACACTCAAGACAGTTTGGTACAACCAGCTATGCTACAAAAGGCTAATAATGCCTTTACAAAAGCATTAGCAATTGACACCAGCAGCAACGATGCTAAAACTGGTTTGGGTATAACCATCGTAAACGGCTTAGGTGCTCCAATGAGTGGTATAGCCATGTTATTAGATGTGGTTAAGAAAGATCCAAAAAACTTTAAAGCAAATATGAATTTAGGCATGTTTGCAATCAAATCTGGTCAGTTTGACAAGGCTATAATTCGTTTTAACGATATCATTAGCAATATTAAAGCTACACCAGACGCCTATTTTTACTTAGCTACGGCTTATGAAAATCTAGGAAAAAACACAGAAGCAATAGACGCTTATTTAAATAGCAAAAAATTAGCAGCCAACCCTACTTTATCGGGTTTTATAGATAAGAAGGTGGCTGAGTTAAAGAATAAACGTTAATTAACAGAATTAATAAAAACATTAAAAACTTAAAATTATGCCAAGCGGTAAAAAAAGAAAAAGACATAAAATGGCTACGCACAAACGTAAAAAACGTCTAAGAAAAAACAGACACAAGAAAAAATAGGATTTTCCTATTAGTGCTTTGGCCAAAAATAAATGTTTCTTATATAGAGCATTTATTTTTGGATTCAATGTTTTTTGGTCCATGTGTAATAAGGCGGTAATCGCCTTAAAATCTGTAGCTTTTGGTAAAGGAATTAATAATCGATTCTACTCCTGCGGGAGTAACCATAGCTTTAATTGAAGACAAGTACCTTGTAGAAATACATAAAGAGCAAATCAACAATAATTACGCCGTAGGCGATATTTATTTAGGTCGCATTAAAAAAATTATGCCTGGCCTGAATGCTGCTTTTGTTGATGTTGGTTATGAGAAAGATGCATTTTTGCATTATTTCGATCTAGGTCCGCAAGTACAATCTTTAATAAAGCTTACAAAAATTAAGCGTAACGGCACAGTCAATGGAACTTTATTAGACAATTTTAAATTAGAGGCTGACATTAATAAAGCGGGTAAAATATCCGAAATTGTCAGCAAGAATTTGATCTTACCTGTTCAAATTGCTAAAGAACCAATTTCTACTAAAGGCCCAAGATTAAGCTCTGACCTTTCTATTGCAGGAAGATACATTGTCTTAGTTCCTTTTTCGAACGTAATTTCGATTTCTAAAAAGATTAAAAGCAATACCGAACGTAATCGTTTAAAAAAGATTATTGAAAGTATTAAGCCTAAAAACTTTGGAGTAATCATTAGAACTGTTTCCGAAGGGAAAGGCGTTGCCGAATTACAAAAAGATTTATTGGATTCTGTATCCAAGTGGGAAAACTTTACTAAAAAGTTGCCCGATGCAGAACCTTCTAAACGTGTTTGGGGAGAGATGGATCGTACTTCTACCCTAATCAGAGATATTTTAAGCACCGATTTTACAAACGTACATGTAAATGATGCAAACCTGTTTGAAGATATCCGTTCTTATGTGCACGAAATTTCTCCAGAAATGGAAAAAATCGTTAAACTTTACAAACATAAAGAACCGATTTTTGAGCATTTTGGTGTTGAAAAGCAAATTAAAAATGGCTTCGGCAAAACAGTAAATCTTGCTGGCGGAGCTTATTTGGTAGTTGAACATACCGAAGCTTTACACGTAATTGATGTAAACAGTGGTAATAGAACAGCTAGCAAAGAGAATCAAGAAGAAAATGCACTTCAAGTAAATAAAGAAGCTGCAAAAGAAATTGCTCGTCAGTTGAGATTGCGAGATATGGGTGGTATTGTGGTTATCGATTTTATCGATATGCATAAACCAGCCAATAGAAAAATGCTCTTTGATTATCTACGTGAGTTGATGTTGCTAGACCGTGCTAAACACACCATTTTACCTCCAAGTAAATTTGGTTTAGTACAAATCACCCGTCAACGTGTTAGACCAGAGATGAATATTGTTACCGTTGAGAAATGTCCAACTTGTGATGGTACTGGAGAAATTAAAGCCAGTATTGTTTTAATGGACGATATTGAAAGTAACCTAACTTATATTTTGCAAGAGCAGAATGAAAAGAATATTACACTTTGTGTACATCCTTATATTGCAGCTTTCATTAACAAGGGATTAATTTCCCTAAAATGGAAATGGTTTTTGAAATTTGGACAACGCATTAAAGTTAACGCGATATCTTCTTATAACTTAACTGAGTTTCATTTCTTATCTGCTAAAGACGAGGAAATTAAACTTTAACTCTTCAGAGATTCATAAAAAAAAAGCCTAATATCTTAATCGATGTTAGGCTTTTTTTGTTTAAAACTTAATCAAATTTTAAACTGAATAAAATATAAATTCGTGTTTACAAATCGTCATTGGTAAATCTAAAATCGTAAATAAATTGGCTAAAACTAAATCTGCTTATTTCTGTCAAAGTTGTGGTTATGAATCTGCCAAATGGCTGGGCAAATGCCCATCATGTAACCAATGGAATACTTTTGTCGAAGAAGTTGTTGACAAAGTCGTTGCAAACGTGCCTACGTGGAAATCGCCTTCTGGCACGCAAAGATTGAGTAAACCTAGTAAGGTAGAAGAAATTTTAAGTGCAACTGAAGAAAGGACGAGTACTGGAGATGCAGAATTAGATAGGGTTCTAGGAGGCGGCCTAGTTGCGGGTTCTGTCATTCTGATTGGCGGAGAACCCGGAATAGGAAAATCAACCTTAATGTTGCAATTGGCCTTAAATGTAGCTGGAAGAAAAATCTTATACGTTTCTGGCGAAGAAAGTGAGCAGCAAATTAAAATGAGGGCTGAGCGGATTACCGCAAATCCAAAATCAGATTGTTATATACTTACTGAAACATCAACCCAAAACATATTTAAGCAAATTGAGCAATTAGAACCAGAAATTGTCATAGTTGATTCCATTCAAACTTTACATTCTGCCCATATCGAATCTACGCCAGGTAGTGTATCTCAAGTAAGGGAGTGTACAGCCGAGTTATTGCGTTTCGCTAAAGAAACTAATACTCCTGTGTTTCTAATTGGGCATATTACCAAAGACGGCGCCATTGCTGGTCCAAAAATTTTAGAACATATGGTAGATACTGTTCTTCAATTCGAAGGAGACAGACATCATATTTATAGAATTTTACGGTCGATCAAAAACCGTTTTGGTGCTGCTGCAGAATTGGGGATTTACGCCATGCAAAGCAGCGGATTAAGAGAAGTTTCTAATCCTTCAGAAATCTTGTTAAGTCAAAGGGATGAAGAGTTAAGCGGCATAACAATTGGCGCCACTTTAGAAGGCGCTAGGCCGATGTTGATAGAAACGCAAGCGTTGGTTAGCGTAGCTGCCTACGGAACTCCTCAGCGCTCTGCTACAGGCTTTGATACCAAGCGGATGAATATGCTTTTAGCTGTTTTGGAGAAAAGGTGTGGATTTAGGTTAAGTGCAAAAGATGTTTTCTTAAATATTGCTGGCGGGATAAAAGTGGAAGACCCTGCAATTGATCTTTCGATTATGGCTGCAATTATTTCTTCCCACGAAGATATTTTTATTTCTTCTAAAATGTGCTTTGCAGCAGAAGTTGGTTTATCTGGAGAAATCAGAGCTGTTAATAGAATAGAACAGAGAATATCTGAAGCAGAAAAGCTAGGTTTCGAAAAAATCTTCATCTCTAATTACAACTTGAAAGGATTGGTAAGGGATAAATTTAAAATAGAAATTATAACCGTTAGTAAAATTGAAGAGGTCTTTTCCTTGCTTTTTGGCTAAATTTAAATTGTCCTTGTAGGCAATTCAATTCTCATATTTAGATTTTTTGAGGAAAATTTTCTCCTTTCAAATCGGGCATTCCAATTATTTTCTCTAAACTTAGCGTGCTAAACCACAAATAATCAAATGGTTATCATCGAAATTGCGTTACTTGCTCGATCTGGTGATATTATTGCCTTATTAGTTTTGTATTATTAGTTTCATACAAGGATGCTAATTAAAACAATAGGGATGATTGACCTCACTGCTGGAAGCAGTGGGGTTTTTTTCTGAATAAATAATCAGAAGAATTAGCAAGATTTTAAATACTTTTGTGATAGATAAGAAATTGATTTATACCAAATTAAATAAATAGAAAATGAAGAGCATTATTTTGAGTTTGGCTTTATGCCTATTTACTACTTTCGCTTTTGCGCAAGATGCATATAAAGGACAATCTTTTGGTACAGGAGTTAAAAAAGGCAAAGTACTTACCACCGCACAAATAGAATCTACCTTAGGCAATAAAACTAAAAAAGATATGAAAGTAACTGGCTTAGTTACTTTGGTTTGTCAGAAAAAAGGTTGCTTTATGAATTTAGAATTACCAAATGGTAAGACAATGTTTGTAAACTTTAAAGACTATGCCTTTTTCATGCCTAAAGATATAGCAGGAAAGAAAGTAGTGATTGATGGTTTTGCAGAAAGAAAAGAAACTTCGGTTGAAGACCAAAAACATTTTGCAAAAGACGCTAACAAATCAGCCGAAGAAATAGCAAAAATCACAGAACCCAAAAAAGAAATTGTGTTTGAAGCAAAAGGAGTTGTAATTTTGGAAGATTAAGAAGGTTCTCCTTTTTAATATTGATTGATTTGAACCCTGTTGTCTCCGCAACAGGGTTCTTTTTTTTTGCTAATTTTTGTAACACGTAAATCAATTATATATCTTAATGCTATATTTATATTTAACCTACTTAAAACAAACAAAATGATTATTGTAGCAGTAATTGCCATCCTTGTACTAATTATCGGCATTGGAATTTATAACTCATTAATAAGTAAGAAAAATCAGGTTGCTAATGCATTTTCTGCAATTGACGTGATGCTTAAAAAACGTTTTGATTTATTACCAAACCTTGTTGAAACCGTTAAGCAATACATGCAATATGAAGGAGATACTTTAACTAAAATAACCGAGTTAAGAGGAAAGGCATTAGGTACCAATGTTAGTGAAGGAGATAAGCTAGCTTTAGACCAACAAATTGGCACTGTGGTAAAAGGCTTAATGGTTAGTGTAGAGAATTATCCAGATTTAAAGGCGAATACCAACTTTTTAAATCTGCAAAGCACTTGGACAGAAAGCGAAGAACAGATTGCTGCTGCTAGAAGAAATTACAATTCTTCTGTTACTACTTACAATAATGCCGTGATGATGTTCCCAGGCAATATGTTTGCAGGAATGCTTGGTTACCAACCTATGCCTGTTTTAGAAACTGCTGCAGAAGAACGCAAAAATGTAAGTGCTAAAGAACTTTTCAATAATTAATGGCAGTCAGTTTTGCAATAAGTCCAGCGGTTCAAACCGTTCTTGATGAGCTAGAAATTCAGCGAAAAAAAATAGTTTCGACCAATTATAAAGGTTGGGGATTGATTTTAGGCGGCGTCTTAGTGGCTTTTCTTACGAGCAATTTTGGCGGATTAATTGCGGGCTTATTAGTTGGAGCAGCAGCTGTAATTCCTGGCGGTGTTATGCTTTACAAAATAAGCGACGATACAGCTCAATATAAAATCAGGTTTAAACGTGAAGTAGTTGGCGCGGCCTTAAGTTCGGTAGACCAGTGTTTAACATTAGACCCTGCAAATGGAATATCTGAGGCAGAGTTTAGCTCTTCTCAGTTGTTTACAACGGGCATAGACCGATACCATACCGAAGATTTAGTTTGTGGCAAAGTTGATAAGACCTCTTTTTATTTCGCAGAAGTTCACGCAGAGTATAAAACCGAAACACGAACAAAGAATGGTACTCAAACAACTTGGCATGACATCTTAAAAGGGATTGTTTTTGTAGCGGATTTTAACAAAAACTTTAATGGAGTTACCGTAGTTAGGCCCAAAGACTTTGGTTCTTCTATTGGTGCTTGGTTCTCTAAAAACATATTTTCTGTTGGCGATAAAAATGTAGTTGAACTAGAAAACGATGGTTTTAACAAGAATTTTGTGACTTATAGCACCGACCAAGTGGAGGCTCGTTATGTTTTAACTCCTGCAATGATGGAAAGGATTAACGACCTTAATCAGCGTTCTGCTTATACTGTTTCCCTATCATTTATCAACTCGAGTATGTACATCGCTTTTCCGCTAGATAAAAACTATTTTGAGGCTCCCGTTTATAAAACCTTATTAAGACCAGATTTGCTAGATGATGATATGTCTGTTCTTGGTTTTATGTATGATATTGTACACGA
>SEDG01000178.1 GCA_004295885.1 Pedobacter sp.
TATTGGTTAGCACACGAAGAAGCACTAAGAGCGATTAAAAACAGCGAGAGTTTTCAGGAAATTTTGAAGGGATAATTTTATCCGTCACCCTGAACTTGTTTCAGGGTCTAGCTTGTATGTTAAGCAACCTTTCCTCCCGCAGATATCGGAAATTTCGCAGATAAAATAAGAATCTGCGTCAGCTGCTAAATCACCGGGTAACAACTACAGAGGCAGCTCCACCAGCCTCGCTCCCTCTAAAACAGGTATTGCCTTACACAAATCTAGTTTCAAACAGAACTTTACATCTTCCTCAATATTCAATGCGGCTAACCTATGGCTATGAGACGATTTATGCAAATATGTTCTCAAATCACTTTTAGCCATTAAATACATATCTTCCGCAACAACACAAGCATCATCGCTATGCGCAAAATCATTACGTAAAACATTTACCACAGCACCCGCAAACAAAGTATCTTCTAGATTAAAATTGTCCTTCCAACCAGAGCAAAGCAATAACACGTTTTTATCTTGAGACTTTAGATAATCGCAAAGCGATGTCAAGTTTAAGAAAGACCCAACAACTACTTTATGAGCACGCTCTTGTGCCATATGCATCGCCTTTGTTCCGTTAGTAGTAGTTAACACAACTGTTTTACCCCCAACCTTTTCTTTTGTGTAAGAAAATGGCGAGTTACCAAAATCGTAACCAACAACCACTTCACCATTTCGCTCTGCAGCTAATAAAAAGCCCTTGTCTGCATAAGCCAAACAATCTTCTACATGAGCAACCGGAATAATTGCCTCCGCACCATTATCAATGCCATAAGTAATAGATGATGTAGCCCTTAAAATATCTATCACAACAACAATGCTGTTTTCGATATTATATAAGTGTAATAAGGCCGGCGTTAGGCAAACTTCAATGGTTCTAGACATTACGTGAGATATGAGATGTAAGATGTGAGATTTAAGCACCCAAAGTCTCAAATCTCCTTTCTCAAATCTATTTATAAAATGGAAACTTAACTACTTTTGCTTTAATCTTGCTATTTCTAATGTCGATAAAGATTTCTGTGCCTTCTTTAGCCAGTTCTTTCGTTACATAACCCATACCAATTGCTTTTTGTAAAGATGGCGACTGCGTACCAGAAGTAACCTTACCAATCACATTGCCTTCGGCATCTACAATTTGGTAATCGTGACGAGGAATACCTCTATCAATCATTTCAAAGCCAACTAATTTACGCGTAACACCAGCTTCTTTTTGCGTTTTCAAAGCTTCGGAATTTGTAAAAGATTTAGTGAATTTGGTAATCCAACCTAAACCAGCTTCAATCGGCGACGTCGTGTCATCTATATCATTCCCATATAAACAGAAACCCATTTCTAAACGTAAGGTATCACGAGCGGCTAATCCAATTGGCTTGATGCCATATTCGGTGCCCGAAGCGAAAATTGCATCCCAAATTTTATCTGCGTGTTCGTTATCAAAATAAATCTCGAAACCACCTGCACCGGTATAACCAGTGGCAGAAACCACCACATTATCAACACCAGCAAAAGTTCCTTTTTTAAAGGTATAATATTCCATCGATGCTAGATCGATATCCGTTAGACTTTGCAAAGCATCAGCAGCTTTCGGCCCTTGAACAGCCAATAGGGAAGTTTTATCAGAAATATTATGCATTTCTACGCCAGCAGTGTTAAAGCCTTGTATCCAGTTCCAATCTTTATCGATGTTACTGGCATTAACTACTAACATATAGCTTTTTTCGTCAATTCGATAAACCAACAAATCATCAACAATACCGCCATCCTTGTTTGGCAAACAAGAATATTGCACTTTTCCATCAATCAGTTTCGATGCATCATTACTTGTTACTCTTTGAATTAAATCCAAGGCGTTTTCACCTTTCAAAATGAACTCACCCATATGGCTTACATCAAAAACACCAACTGCGTTTCTAACCGTAGCGTGTTCTACATTGATGCCTTCATATTGTACGGGCATATTGTAACCAGCAAAAGGCACCATTTTAGCACCTAATGAAATGTGTTTCTCTGTTAATGCGGTATTCTTCATTTAAATCTTTTTTTATAACCGTTAACTGCTAATTGTTAACTGGAAACTGAATGAGCGCCAAAAATACTAAGAATAGCGCAATGTTTTTAGACTATTTACACCATATGTCATACTGAGCGTAATCGGCGTTCTATAAGGCATAAAACTATCTGCTCACTCTGGAGGGTTTATTCCGACTTATCGGAAGGACAAGGGGAAGGAAAATAAATTCATCATTCAAAACTACTTCGCTAACATCAAGAATTAGAAAACCAAAGCTACTTTTCCATCGCAACATCAACCCCGCTTTTCGTTGCAATCTTTTTTGTGGTTTACGGTAGTCATCCGATGAATATAACAAACCTGCCAATATTCATCGGATGACTAAATTGGCAAAACAAAAAAGTATTCCCACTATAATCGGGTTTAGATAACGAAGGGTTGTGAAAATAGGGCAAGTTGCAGGGTGCTGTAAATCCTCGGTGCATAATTTTGACCCTCTCTGATAAAAGCGGATTTCCAATCCTCAACTACATACAACTCCCAGATGCCTTTCAGAAAATCTCAAAGAGCAAAAGCCTTGGTCTATTCTAATGTTTAACTATCTTTAAGAAAATTAATTGAATGAGTTTATTCGAGCTATTAGGAGAAAAATACAATCCAGGCCCTGTAGGCAGTATAGATACTGAAAAAAGGTCAAAAAATCCTAAACCAAAATATTTATTTCTGAAATTCATAATCTCATTAATATTATTGCTAACTCTTGAATATGCTTTTCTTGATTCTTATCAGTTCAACGATAAATATTTCTTTATAGCAAATGGAATTATGCTGTTTTATTTGTTTTGTGCTTATAAAATTAACATCACTCCAAACACCAGCAATCTAGGCTGGGTACCTTTTTTAATAGATAACCCATTCAGATTTTCTGATGATATGAACAGACTTAGTATTATTTTGTTAATTATATTTTGGCCCGGCAAATTCATATCAACATCTGTTATAGATTATTATAATTATAAAATAAACTAACTTACCATTCGAAATATTAGCGCAGTGCATTTCGAACTCTCTGATAAAAGCGGATTTCAAATCCGCCATATCTACCGCGTCGAGATGCCTCAAAACATCTCGAAGAACAAAAATCCAACTGTAATCTGCGAATCTGCGGCCAAAAATAACCTAAGCCGCTCTAAGATGTCTTAGATGGGTAAAAATTCGAAAAACGAACGACGGACAACGATAAACGCCAAACGACCTTATGCCTTCATCAACACCTCGTAAATAGATAACATCCGCCTCGCGTTGCTATTAATTTCGTGATCTCTTTCTACGGTTTTACGAGCATTTGCACCAATCTCTCGCCATTTGTCTGGCTGTGTAATGCATTTTAAAATAGAACGGTAAAACTCATCAGGTGTGTCAGCAATTAAAATATCCTTGCCGTTTTTGCAATTGATACCTTCTGCAGCCATACTCGTAGCGATAATACATTTTTGCATAGCCATCCCTTCAATAATCTTAACCCGCATACCAGTTCCAGATAGCAAGGGAACAATCATAATGGCTTTAGAATTCATAAACTCAACCGCATCAAAAATTTCTCCCTCTACAATTAAGTTTTCTGAATCATAATCGAAAAACTGTTTTTGCATATTTCTTCCGGCAATGTAAAAACGAAGTTCACCACTCAACTTTTCTATATCTGGCCAAACCACATCTAAAAACCATTCTAGGCCTTCCTTATTTGGTCGCCAATCCATTGCCCCTAAATGAAACAAGGTCGGGAAACTGGTTTTACTTACATCAACATTATATTTTTCGAAATCTATGGCAACGGGAAAAACATCTAACCTAGTCTGGCATCCCATCAATAAAATGTTCTGTCTATCAGGCTCACTAATAGAAAAGACCTGATGAAAGCGATTGATTTGTTCTGTTTCATAGACTTTTAGTCTTCTCGAAAGAAACTCTAAATACTTTCTTCTCGGCCTAAACTGTTCTCGAGCCGCTAACCTCTCCCAAACATCAAATTCTATATTATGCGCTCTGTAAATCAGCTTTGCTTTGCTATTTGCCTTAACTATATCTAAATAAGGGACTACAAATAATCCTTCGAACTGAATGATATCAAATTCTTGTTCACGTAATAAATTCTCTAAAAGTTTAGCTGCTTCATCATCGAAATAACGAGATACGTTATAAGACTGATTGGAAAATATATTGAAAAAAGCGCCCCAAATATTCACTTCGGTATCAATGCCGTAAGAATGGAAATTGATTTTATCGAAAACTGGGTCGTAAATATCATCTACATCGACTTTGTCTTTTGTGGGATTAATGCTGAACAACGAGATATCAGCATCTAATTTTAACAAGCCCTTCACGGTGTTATAAACCACGATTGGATATCCGCTATTTGGCGGAAAAGGAACACGACTAGTTAAAAAAAGAATTTTCACATTGTGAAATTACAAATTAAACTTCTTCCTGAAAAGAAAGAGTTAACTGAGGGTCGCTTACATTAAAAGTTTTACGATGAAACGGCGATAAACCTGTTGCTATAACAGCATTTCTATGCTCGATGGTTGGATAACCCTTATTTTGTTTCCAATTATAGTGGGGATAATCTTGATGAAGATTGGCCATATATTCATCGCGATGTGTTTTAGCTAAGATAGAAGCCGCTGCGATATTTAAATATTTCCCGTCGCCCTTAACCACACAACAATGCGGAATATCTTCTTCATGGTCTACAAAAGCAACTGCCCAAGCCAATGCTTCCTTCTCTATAATTGGCCTTAACTTATCACGTTGTTCGTGTGTTAATTTTTTAGAATCGTCTAAGCCTTCTAAGTAAAAATTTTTAGGCAAAATTACAGCAGCAGCAGATACTGGACCAGCTAAACAGCCCCTTCCAGCTTCATCACAGCCAGCCTCAATAAGTTCTAAATGATAACAGTTTAACAACACGATACAAAGTTAATATTTATCAATTATAAATTTAAGGGTAACAAATTTTAGGTAAGTTTATATATAGATAATTAAACACTAACATATTAACTATAATATCATGAAAAAATTATCAATCATATTAGCCTTTATTTTCTGTACACTAGCTGTAATTGCCCAGGCAAACAGACCAGGCACACCCATTGGCGGCATTATTGTTAAAGGGGGCAAAAATCCAGGTGGGCAAATGATGACCACAACCACAAATGATAAGGGAGAAATTGTACTTAACATTTTAGAAGCTGGGAATTATAAATTCACGATTACTGCACCGCAGACAGCAGTTGCGGAACAAGCTGCAAGCAAAGACAATAGGACTTACACAGGTGGCAGAAAAAATGAAGAAGCATCAGCTACATCAGAAAGAAAAGGTTGGGATGGAACCGTTAAAGGTGGCTCGCGTGTAGCAGGAGAACCAATTGGCGGAGTTGTTGTTAAAGGAGGCAGAAACGCTAGCGGCCAAACAATTTCGGTTGTTAGTAACGGCAAAGGAGAAATTGAATTAGCTAAGTTAGAACCTGGCATTTATAAATTTATCATTGTTAACCCATAAGCAGGTACCCATGAAAAGATTATCAATCACCGTTGCAATATTATTAGCATCTGTAACGCTAACTATGGCACAAGCTGCCAAAACTGTAAGCGAGCAAGCCAAAATTAGGGAAACTAGTCATACCGTTGCAAAAGAAGCCGCCCCCGAAGGACATTATTGTAGTTATTGTAAGATGAACTATCCAGAATCTCATTTTCCATGTATTATGAAAGCTATTAAAGGGAAAGTAGATGCTGCAGGCAAAGTCTCTTTTACTGCGGGGCAACCAATTGGCGGAATTATAGTTAAAGGAGGTAGAAACCCTGGGGGAAATCTTAATGCAGTAACAAGCGAGAATGGAGAAGTACTCTTTAACAATCCCTCAACTGGAAACTATAAATTTATAATTTCGTTGCCAACTAACAATCCAAACGCCCGACAAGCAGGCGGTCCAATTGGAGGAATAGTGGTAAAGGGAGGTAAAAATCCAGGTGGCCAAATGTTTACAGTAAATTCTAATGCAAATGGCGAAGTGATATTAAACAACCTTGAAGCTGGAAACTATAAATTTACAGTGATAGGTCCATCCCCGCAAGATAAATCAGTTACAAACACTTACAATTCCATCTCTAAAGTTAATTAACCATGCGTTACAACGAAGAACTAGCTTATCGAGTTAGTGAACTTCTCAATCACATATCAGATGTTGAGGAAAAAGAAATGTTCAGCGGCTTAGTTTTTATGGTGAATGGAAAAATGTGCGTCGGTGTTTCAAAAAATGAATTAATGGTTAGAATAAACCCAGATTCATTTGATGAAATTGCAAACATAGACGGTTGGCGACAAATGGTAATGGGCAAAAAGCCGATGAAAAGCTACATACAAGTTGCAGAAGAAGTATTGATTAAAAACGAAGACTTAAAGTTTTGGGTCGATTTAGCTTTAGCCTTTAATCCACTTGCAAAAGCATCGAAGAAAAAGTGATAAGGTTTACTCAACAAATAAACAACTCAACACCTAAACAAATTAAACCGTTACGTTCTGCCCTTTTACATCAAAAGCATCACGTAGTCCAATAGCTAATAAGTTAAAAGCATAAACGGTAAGCATTATAGCTAATCCTGGTAAAACAGCAAGGTAAGCTGCATCCATAATGATGTAACCATAATGTTCTTTAATCATTGTACCCCAACTAGGCATAGGCGGCTGAGCTCCAAAGCCCAAAAAGCTAAGCCCTGTTTCTAGTAATATAGCCGATGCAAAATTAGCAGAAGCAACGACTAAAATTGGACCAGCAAGATTAGGTAAAATATGTTTTGTTATGGTCCTGAAAGTAGAGAACCCCAATGCATTTGCTGCCTCAACATACTCCACTTGTTTTATGGCCATTACTTGGCCGCGAACTAAGCGAGCCACATCTACCCAAGTAGATAAGCCAACTGCGATGAAAATCTGCCAAAAACCCTTCCCTAACGCAAATGATATGGCTATAATTAATAATAATGAAGGCAAAGACCATGTTACGTTCATGAACCAACTAATAATGGCATCGGTTTTACCACCAAAATAACCTGCAATTGCCCCTAAGCTCACTCCAATGATTAAGGAAATTAAAACAGCAATTAACCCTACAGAAAGAGAAACTCGGATGCCCAAAATTAACCTGCTCAGATAGTCTCTACCATAAGGATCTGTTCCTAAATAGAAGGTTTGTTTATAGATATTACTTTCTTCGAAAACTGCTTGTTGGTTTCCCATTTTAGAAGGCGTCAAACATTTTGGACACAAAGACCTCAAATTATAGGCTGTCTCTATTGGCCTTTCATCATCACCTATATATTCTTGCACCAAAACTTTATCATTTATAATTCGATAACCTGTAATTGGTATACTTTTAAAATTTGCAGGCTGCCCAAAAAGCATTTTTTCAAATACATTTACCTGTTTTATTTTATCATTTTTACTGATGATTATAAATTGAAAAGTTCTACCAGGCTTTTTTTTGTTTAAGGCTAAGTTAATGGTACTAGCATATGGAGTTTGATCTGGCGTAATTAGATATCCAAGTATGCCTACAATCATCATGAAGGAAATAAAAATCAATCCTGCAAACGCAAATTTATTACGTCTAAATCTATTCCATATTTTTTTCGAAGGACTGTTATTCATCTTATTTAACCATTCGGCCTTTCCAATTATACTTGCCAGAATTACCCGCTAAGCCAATGTATACAAAATAAATAACATGCATTGGATTAAGCAATGGTAATAAAAGCAACAACGATTTTCTTTTAAAGAATGATGTTACGCTATACAAAAAGATAAATTCTATAGTCAGTTTGCAAATTAACTGAAACAGCAGAAATTTTAAACTTATGTCTGTAAAAATGATAGCCAGTATAGAATTTACAATAATGCTCACATTAAATAACCAAATGCTTAAGCCCAAAGCTATAACTAGCTTGTCTTTATATCTTGTGGTTTTAGATGCCCAACGTTTACGTTGCTGCAGAAATTCTCTTATGTTTGGTTTTGCATGAGTGTAAACTATGGCATCACTATTTTTTAAGAAACCTATTTTACCTTCATAAAGTGCAGCCATTTTGTGCAATAATAATTCATCATCTCCAGAGGCTAAATCATCAATTCCTTTAAAGCCACCTACAGCAAAAAAAGCTTCACGCTCATAAGCTAGATTAGCTCCGTTACAAGTGCTAGGATTGTTATTACCAATTGTAGAAGCACCTAAGCCAATCAAATAAGAAAACTCCAAGGTCTGCAAATTCTCAAATAAGTTTTTCTCTTCAAAATAAGCCACAGGCGATGAAATCATTTTAAAATTATACGTCTCATGGTAATTAACGATGGTTTTTAGCCAATTTTTTCCCATCCTACAATCGGCATCTGTAGTAATGATTAGTTGACCGGTAGCTTCCCCTATTGCTGTTTGAATAGCCTTTTTCTTATAGGAGTTTAATGCATTTGCCTCATTAAGTTGTATTAGCTTAACGCCTTGATTTGCATAGGATAAAATAATCGCTGAGGTTTCATCGGTCGAATGGTCATCAATGATGATGAGTTCTATCAAATCCTTCGCGTAATCTTGAGCTAAAATATCATCAATAGTTTTACCGATTTTATCTTCTTCGTTACGTGCAGCAATTAATATGGAAACTTTTGTTTTGGCTACAGCTCCTGTAAGTTTGAAAGGCTGTATTGTAGCCCAGCCTCTGATAAAAGTAGCAACTACAAATACATAAATTATGGTTAAGAAAACAGTAAAATAACTAAGTGCGCTGATTACTTCCAAAGAATTTTAATTTAAAAACAAAATATGAACCTAATATAGCAGGAATTATAAGATTGATGAGCCAAATACTAGCAGTTACTGCAATTACCGCCACAATATTTGATGTTACAAACCCAAAAAAGTAAGAAGCCGTGAAACTCCTAATACCAACATCAAACAAATCTAACGAGGGTAAAGATGATTGTACAAAAAACAAAATGCTAACCAACATCATGATGTCCAGGATATGTAACTGTGGAATTAACCACTCAAACATAATATAGTATTGTGTGCTAAAAACTAAATATCTACCCAAACAAAACAACAATATCCTTAGCAATTCTCTCTTTTTATATCGACCCAGAATGGAGTAGAATTTCTTGTATTTTCGGGTAAAACGGATGGAAAGTAATATTCCATTTAACCATCTGATGTTAAAGAAAAATATGATGAACCAACCACAAAAACCAACAGAAATTGCACAAACTGCAAGAAACAAACGGAAATCGATTGGGGTAAATCTATATATGAAAATGCAAACTGCTATTGCTCCAAAAACATTAGTCAAAACCAGCTGACCAATATTCCCAACCGTCATGGCAACTATTCCAACTATTCTTCGTTTTGGCGAAAGAAAAAATACCCTGCCACCATACTCACCAATTCTGTTTGGCGTAAAAACTGCCCATGTCAATCCACAAAACACAGATTCAATAGCTAACCATAAACTTATCGGTTCAACCTGTTTAATTAGTCTTTTCCATTTAACAGCTTCTAAGCCCCAATTCACCAACATCAATCCCACAACTGTGGATATAATTGTCCAAATCTGAACCTTAGGCATTGAGTTTATTAACGATACAAATTTCTTTAAGTCGTTATTAGCAATCAGTTTTACATAGATAAACCAAAATGCAAAAACTACAATTGAGACTTTAAGGAGGATGGAAAATATTTTTTTGTACTGAGCTGTCAAATTTTTACTTTTTGTATCTGCAAATATGCTTAATATTGTTTTATGTTGGCTGAAAAAAAGGAACGCATAATTATGGGTATCGACCCAGGTACAGCAATTATGGGTTATGGTATCATTTTAGAGAAGGGAACAAAAATAGAACTAATAAGTTTGGGTATTGTAAGAATGGACCATTTGGATGACCATTTTTTAAAGCTTCAACGGATTTTTGAAAAAACAATTGCCCTTATCGACGAATATAAGCCAGATGTTTTAGCCATCGAGGCTCCGTTTTA
>SEDG01000853.1 GCA_004295885.1 Pedobacter sp.
AGACACAGGTAGATATACGATTGTTGATTTACGATTTACAATTTGATTTGGCGAAATTAGCTATTAAAAACCAAAAGCCCGAAATTTCTTTACGGGCTTTTGGTTAAATGATGTTAAAAATATCCTAATGAACGCCATTCATCCATTTACGCAATAGCGGAGTAAGTGCAAAAGCAATTAATCCTACTGCCATTGGAAGAATGGTAAATATTAAAAAGAAGGTAGATATAGAGTATTCTGTACTTATTTTATCGATTAAACTTCCACTAGCACCAGCTAACCAATTACCTATTGCAGTACAAGTAAACCAAACTCCAAACATTAATCCAACCAATTTAGCTGGAGCCAGTTTACTTACATAAGATAATCCCACTGGAGATACACAAAGTTCGCCAACAGTATGGAAAAAATAAGCAAAGATTAACCAAAACATACTCACTTGTGCTACTGTTGCGCCAGCGGCGATATCTCTTCCACCGTAAGCTAATCCAGCGAAACCTAATCCAACAAAAACTAAACCCATACCAAATTTTACTGGACCACTTGGGTTAAATTTGGTTTCCCATAATTTAGAAAAGAAGGGCGCTAATGAAACAATAAAAAAGGAGTTTAAGATACCAAACCAAGAGGCTGGTACTTCTGTGTTAACAGCAGTAAATTCTTTCTGTACTTTCCAAATTGCTAATCCCCATATAATGATAAAACTTAAAGCAGTGAATAAAATTGTTGCGGGATACTTTGCAAATAATTTTTTAGCTAAACCAATTAATACAACGGAAACCGCCAGTAGAGGGAAGATTGTTAAAGCCGCATCTGCCCATTTGAATAGTGTACTCGAGCTACCATCTAAGTTTCTTAGCGTATAATCTTTCGCAAAAATGGTCATCGAACCACCAGCTTGTTCAAATACCATCCAGAAGAATATGGTGAAAATAGACAATACAAAGATCACTAGTAACCTTTCGTTTACCACTTTTTTAGGCAATTCCTCAACTTTGTTTTCTTCTTTTTTGGTTACTTTATTAAGCGCATTTCCGATAACTCCGAAGATTTTTTGACCGAAGTAAAACTGTAGCATACCAAAAAACATAAAGATACCTGCTAATCCAAAACCCCAATGCCATCCAATTTTCTCCCCAACATAACC
>SEDG01000854.1 GCA_004295885.1 Pedobacter sp.
GGATACGTAAAGCTTACATTCTTGAAACTGATTTTACCATCAAATACCGGTTCTTCAGCATTGCTGGATGTAATGTCGGGTTCCAATTGTAAAAATTCATTTATCCGCTTTTGCGATGCAGCAGCTCTTTGAATTAAAGTGGTTACCCAGCCCAGCATAGTTACGGGAAAGGTTAATTGGTTGACGTAAACGATAAATTCGGCGATGTTTCCTGGCGTGATGGAACCATCAATTACCTGTTTGCCTCCAATATATACGGTTAATATAGTGCTTAGTCCGACTAACAAAAGCATAGTCGGGTAGAACAAAGCCTGAACCTTAACCAAATTCATCGAGCTGTTTTTATAAGCATTACTTTCAGTCGCAAAAACATCTTGCACTTGTTTTTCTCTTACATAAGATTTAATTACCCTAATACCCGAAAAACGTTCCTGTACAAAAGAAGACAATCGTGATAACTGCTCTTGAATTCGCTCACTTTTTTGGTTGATTAAAGTGTTTACAAAATAAATGGTAACCACCAAAACCGGCAGCGGTAGTAAACAATAAATAGCCAGTGTGCTATTTACATCAAACATAAAATAGATAATCAGTAAGAATAAAACAGCAGTATTAATGGTGTACATGATAGCTGGGCCAACGTACATTCTTACCCTATTTACATCTTCCGTGGCACGATTCATTAAATCGCCGGTATTGTTTCTGCGGTAAAAACCTAAACTTAGCTTTTGATAGTGTGCATAAATTTCATTCTTCATGTCGTATTCAATATGCCTCGACATTAAAATGATAGTTTGGCGCATAAAAAACAAGAACAAACCTCTCATTAAATATAGAATCAATATCAAAGCCCCAAAAAAGAATAAGCTATTGCTAAAGATATCATAGATGATTTCTTGACGTTCAAAACCATCAAAGAGCTGGTAGATGGCAATGTTCTCTGTAATTAAATTAAAGGCATGGCCAACTACTTGAGCGGGTACTACACCAAAAATATTAGAGATAATAACAAAGAAAACGCCTGGTATTATCCACCACTTATATTTGTAGAAGTATTTGTTTAAAAAGAATAGGTGCTTCATTTTTGGTAAAGTTAGCCAAAAGACTTTCTTTTTTTAATAAAAACTAAGTAAAATAATGGTTTT
>SEDG01000855.1 GCA_004295885.1 Pedobacter sp.
TTCTCTATCCGAACCAAACAACACAAACTTTTTTGTAATCAAACCGATTCTATCTTCTGGAACTATAACCATCCCAAATAAGAAACGTAAAATATATTTGTATAAAACGATGCACATCAATGCCACCAAAACCCACCAGTAATTAAAAATGAGCGCTTCCATAATTGTATCTATTTAATGTTTTAATACCTGATAATTCATTTATCAAGCAGCATATAGAGACCAAATTAAACGCTTTGTTACATCATTTTATAGGTATTTCCGATATATATTTTCATCGATTTTAAGGCCAAAAAGGCGATTTGAGGGAAGTTTTCTAAAAACATCCACCTGCACTTGACATTTCTTAAAAGGCCTTATTAGGATGACAAAGACTAATGAAATTTGCCATTTCGGACTTTTGGATGTTGAGCCGCGAATAAGAATATCGCAAAATGTTAACAATTTATAAGAATGTTGCATTTCTTGTGTCGGTTGCTTAGGTACCGGCAGATAGGGTTAAAAGACAGCGCTGAAATAAATTACTAAAAGAAGTTAAGGGAAAACAAATACAGAAGCAAAGATGAATGTTGGTCTGGCTTTAGGCTATGTCTTTTGATTATTCTTCGACTCCCGAAGAAAACGGGACAGGTACGCTCAGAATGACATCAAACGTATATCGCTTCAATCCAGTTCAGTTTATGCAGGTGTTTGTGTTACTATGGGTAGTCGCAGTTGCCAAGAACCACTCAAATTTGTTAATTAAACCCGATTGACAGCGGTAGCTCTTGAGCTGAAAGCGAAAAGAAAAAAGCAGGACTGCAGTCGCGATGAAACACTGACATTATTTTTCTAAAAAACATTTCGGGCGATGAACCAACAAATAGCTTTAGAAATATAAATCCTATCATCCAAAAAATCCTAATCCAGACAACTAGCCTATTATGCTTTCGCGATATTCTTGCTGCAATTCAAACAGGCATTTAGCACATAAACAACCATCGTAAAGTTCACTGATATGCTGAACTTCATTAATGCTTAGTTGAACCACACTACATTGGCATTTGGTGTAAGAATTCGCCTTGCATTCAATAGCAGTTCCGCAGCGTTCGCAGGGAATAATTTCGTGTTTGCTATGTGAGTAAGGATTGTTCATTGGTTCATT
>SEDG01000856.1 GCA_004295885.1 Pedobacter sp.
TACATTCCCAGAAGCACTAACAGCACAAAACGCTCTACAAACATTTGCAAAAGGTAAACAAGCAGAGATTGATAAGATGATTGCAGAATATCAGACAAAAGCTAAAGCTGCCCAAGATAGAGAGCAAAGAGGACAAAAATTACAAAATGAGATGAGTGAAGCAAACAAAGAAGCTACACTTAAAGAGTTAAATGTGATTTCTAAAGAATTGCAAGATGCAGGTGTTGAGCTTCAAACGATACAAAAAAAGGTAGAGGATGCTCGTACAAAAGCTAGTACTGATGTTCAAACTAAGCAAGTAGAATTATTTACCCCAGTGAATACTAGAGTTGCAAACGGAATGAGTGCGGTTGCTAAAGAAAAAGGCTTAGCTTATGTATTTGATATTGCAAATGGACAAGGTGCAAATAACTTGGTTTATTTTGATGGTGGCGAAGATATTACTGCTGCGGTTAAAACTAAATTAGGAATTTCTGCAACTGCTACTCCAGCTGCCAAAACTCCAGCTACAACACCAGCTAAAAAGAACTAATTAAACTTTATTTAATTATCTTAGCGGAATAAGGTTTCAACGCCTTATTCCGCTTTTTTTATGAAAAAATTTCCTATAGGTATTTTCGATTCTGGTTTTGGTGGTTTAACTGTTTTCAAATCAATAGCAGAAAAGCTACCTCAATACGATTATATTTATTTAGGAGACAATGCTCGTTCGCCCTATGGCGACCATTCTTTTGAAACCGTCTATCAATATACGCTAGAGTGTGTAGAATGGTTATTTGCACAAGGTTGCCCATTAGTTATTTTGGCTTGCAACACAGCCTCTGCCAAAGCGTTAAGAAGCATTCAGCAACTTGACCTTCCAAAAAAATATCCAAACAATAGAGTACTTGGGGTAATTAGGCCAACTGCAGAAGTAATTGGAAATTATTCTGAAACCAAAAATATTGGAGTGCTTGGCACCAGAGGTACGGTAAATTCAAACTCTTATGCTATAGAAATTGAGCATTTTTTTCCAGAAATAAAAGTTCATCAGCAAGCTTGCCCAATGTGGGTTCCTATTATTGAAAATGGTGAACATTTAAGTGCAGGTGCCGACTTTTTTGTAGATGAATACATCCAACAGTTGTTGCAAAAATCTAATGA
>SEDG01000179.1 GCA_004295885.1 Pedobacter sp.
CAATGTTCCGCCTGCGTAAATGGCTCCCATTTTACCGATAAGGTATATTTTTTGACCGATTCGCTTCCCTTGAACAGCTCCACTTTTTACATCATCAACTACTAAACCGTAGTTATAAATCTGACCAAGTCCAGGAAAAATAAGAGAGCGACGAACTGCTTTTTTCCCTGCAACCTTGCCAAGGTTTACATATTCTGGAGCTTTTAAAGTATCTATTCGATCCTTAGTAGTATCTGCTGGCTTTTTAATTACAGGATTTTGCGCCTTTACCGTAGCAAAAGTTAAAAGCGATATAATTAAAAGCAATATTAATCGCATTACCAATCTAAAAGTTCAAGAATTCTGTTAAGGTCATCATTAGAAACGAAAGGAATTTCTATAGCCCCTTTTCCGTTATCATTTACCTTTAACTTTACTTTTGTAGCAAATTTAGAGGCCAAATCTTTTTGTAATTTTTGGTATTCAAATGAAACGCCTACTGGGTTAGCTTTAGGTTTTACTTGCACATGGTGGATGCTACGAACTAACTCCTCTACCTTACGAACAGACAAACCTTTATCTAAGATTTCTTGATGAATAAACAATTGTTTTGCTTCTTCCTCTACACTGATTAAAGCACGAGCGTGACCCATAGAAATTTTTCCATCTCTAATAGACGCCTGAATAACTGGAGGTAGTTTCAATAAACGAAGGTAATTGCTTACTGTGGTACGGTTTTTACCAACTCGCTCGCCCAATTGCTCAGGCTTAAGGCTACACTCCTCAATCATCATCTGAAAACTTAATGCAACCTCAATGGCATTTAAATTTTCACGTTGAATATTCTCAATCAACGCCATCTCTAGCATTTGCTGATTATCCGCTGTGCGAATATAAGCTGGAATTTGAGTTAAACCGGCAAGTTTAGAAGCTCTTAATCTACGTTCACCAGAAATTAACTGATATTTATTTCCGTTTTTTCTAACGGTGATTGGCTGAATCAAACCCTGAACCTTGATAGATTCTGAAAGTTCATTTAAAGCAACTTGGTCAAACTCTGTACGAGGCTGATAAGGATTGGTTTCTATATCATTGATATTAACTTCACTTATGCTACCTATTTGGGCGGTTTGCTCTAGAGAATCGTTGCCATTTTTTGGAGGATGTACTGAATCATTATCATCCAAAAGCGCACTTAATCCTTTTCCTAAACCTGTTTTTCGCTGAAAAGATGTCATCTAAAAAATTTATATAGTTGCAGTAGTTACATCTTGTTCTTCGGTTACCAAACCATTTTTACGAACAATTTCTCTAGCTAAGTTTAAATAATTAATGGCGCCTTTACAGTTTGCATCATGCATAATTACAGATACACCGTAACTTGGTGCTTCGCTTAAACGTGTGTTACGTTGAATGATAGTATCGAAAACCAAATCTTGGAAATGTGTTTTTACCTCTTCTACCACTTGATTAGATAAACGTAATCTCACATCATACATTGTCAACAAAATGCCTTCAATCTCCAACTCAGGATTTAAACGACTTTGAACAATTTTAATTGTGTTTAACAATTTACCTAAACCTTCTAAAGCGAAATATTCGCATTGAACCGGGATAATTACCGAATCCGCAGCAGTTAATGAGTTAATGGTAATTAAACCTAGAGATGGGGAACAATCAATAATGATAAAATCATATTGGTTTTTAACTTTCTCCAAAACAGCCTTCATTTTATATTCACGGCTGGTTAGGTTAATCATTTCAATTTCAGCACCAACTAAATCGATATGAGCTGGCAATAAATCTAGGTTTGGGGTTTCGGTTTTAACAATCGCATCTAGCGGATCAACATCATTGATGATACATTCGTAAATACTATTCTTGATATTTCTTGGGTCGAAACCAATACCCGATGTAGAGTTTGCTTGCGGATCTGCATCCACTAAAAGTGTTTTATATTCTAAAACTGCTAAACTAGCAGCTAAATTTATGGACGAAGTTGTTTTACCGACACCGCCTTTTTGGTTTGCTAAAGCAATAATTTTACTCATCTATGTTTTTAAAAAAGTATCAGACCGTAGTATGAATTATTTTACAATATTAATGTTCAGAAAATGCTATTTTTGCATCAAAATAAGCACATTTAACAATTAGCTAAGATACAAACTAAAACCTAATTTAAGTATTAACGGCTTAAGTGTTTTGCACATCTTATCAACATTTTTTAGCATGATTACTATAATAGCAGGCACTAATAGACCGAATAGCAACACTTTAAAAGTTGCCAAATTTTATCAGAATCAACTGGCAGAAAAGGGATTGAAAACCGAACTCTTAAACTTACAAGATTTGCCGGAAACGTTAATTAGCACCGACTTGTACGGAAAGCGAAGTGAAGCTTTTTCGGAAATTCAAGATTTGGTTACCAAAACCAGTAAATTCCTTTTTGTAATCCCAGAATATAATGGCAGTTTTCCTGGTGTACTTAAAACATTTATTGATGCCTGTTCTTTTCCAGAAAGTTTTTATGATAAAAAGGCGTGTTTAGTGGGTATTTCTTCTGGCAAATATGGCAATATTCGTGGCATAGAACACTTCAATGGCGTGTGCGCTTATTTACATCTAAATGTAATGCCTTTGCGCATACACATTTCTGATATTAAAACAGAGTTGGATGAAAAGGCTCAATTAAGCAAACAAGATACTTTGAAATTTGTGAACCAACAGATGGATAAGTTTGTAGCTTATTAACAGTCAAAGGAACAATGATTAAAGAGCAATGATTAATCTTTCATCCTTCTTCTTTGCTCTTTATTCTCCTAGGAGCTAAAGTTTATCCAATTTTTTCCTTCGTTTCCAAAAACGAAAAATCCTGGATGTAGCATTTCTGCAATGTCTTCTAAATCTGTTACTTGGTCAGCAGCAAGCTTTGCGATAACATGACTGTCATCCAAAATATAAACGTGATTGTAAGTAACCGCTGGCCATTGAGGCGAAATTGCACCAGCAACCTTTCCTAATAAATCTGCAATTCCAGTTTGGTATTCTGCATAAATAACAACTTTTGCATCAAGTGCAACAGGCACCAATTCTCCACCAGCCAATTCTATTAAATGGTTTAAGCCCGAGTGGATTTCATTGTTGGCATTTAAACAAATTACTGGCACCTTTTCCATAAACTTAATTTTATGCGTAACGATATTTACACGATCGTGTAATTCTTCGCGTAAAATTTCATCATTTTCACTATTTATAAGCTCATTTAAAAAAGACATCTGAATTTATTTATTAATTTGTACAAAAATAGTATTCCTAAACTGATGCGTAGAATTATAAGCGATATATTTTGGATTTTATACCTGTTGATGATTGTTGCCTGCAAAGGTAAAGACGATAATGATGGCAAAAAAGTATTTAACATTAACCTAGACCAAAATGTAACTTCTCTAGACCCGGCTTTTGCCCGTAACCAAAATGCCATTTGGATGATTAATCAGATTTTTAATGGTTTGGTCCAAGTAGATAGCGCATTAAATCCTATTCCTTGCATTGCCAAAACTTGGCAAATGTCTAAAGATGGCTTAACTTATACCTTCAATTTACGTGATGATGTTTACTTTCAAGACGATCCTTTATTTAAAGGCGGAAAAGGGCGAAAAGTTGTCGCAGCCGATTTTGCTTATAGTTTTTATCGTTTAATTGACCCGAAAGTTGCCTCATCAGGCGGATGGATTTTTAGCGACAAAGTAAAAGACGCTAGCGGTTTTAAGGCTTTGAATGACAGCACTTTTCAAATCACTTTGTTAAAGCCATTTCCCGCTTTTATGCAGTTGCTAACGGCTCAATATTGTTCGGTTGTACCAAAAGAAGTAGTTGAACATTACGGTAAGGATTTTCGTAATCATCCTGTTGGAACTGGGCCCTTTAAGTTTAAATACTGGAAAGAAGATGAGATTTTAGTATTGCTAAAAAACGAAAACTACTGGGAAAAAGACGGCGATGTTCGCTTGCCTTACCTAGATGCTGTTAAGGTGACTTTCATAACCGACAAACAAAGTGCCTTCATGAACTTCATTAAAAAGGAATTAGACTTTTTTAACAGCGTTGATGGAAGTTATAGAGATGATATCTTAACCAAAAGTGGTAAAATGACGAGCAAATATAAAGGCAAGTTTCAGTTAATAAAAGGACCTTACCTATGCACAGAGTATGTTGGTATTCTGGTCGACACTTCTAAAACAATTGTTCAAAACTCGCCGTTAAGATTTAGAAAAGTTAGGCAAGCTATAAATTACGGTATCGACAAACCCAAATTAATTAAGTACTTGCGAAATAGTGTTGGTGTACCTGCAACATCGGGTTTTATCCCCAAAGGGATGCCAGGTTTTGATAGTACAAGAGTTAAAGGCTACGATTATAACCCTGCATTAGCAGCGAAGTTATTAGCTGAAGCTGGTTATCCAAATGGAAAAGGAATGCCTGAAGTTACTTTAAGCACTTCTACAACCTATAAGGATTTGATTGAATTTATTCAGGGAGAATTAAGCAACTTAGGTATTAAGGCCAAAGTAGATGTAAGCCCGAGCGCAAGCTTACGTGACATGATGGCTAAAAACGAAGTGAACTTTTTTAGGGGTTCATGGATTGCTGATTATCCTGATGGCGAAAATTATCTGTCAGTTTTTTATTCTAAAAACAGAGTTCCTTTTGGGCCAAATTATACTGGCTACTTTAATGATGAATTTGACAAACTTTTTGAACAGAGCTACTTTGAAAGCGATGCCAAAAAACGTTATGAGCTTTATTACAAAATGGATAACATGGTAATGGAAAATGCCTCTGTTGTACCCATTCTTTACGACCAATCTGTAGTGATGTTACAGAATAACATTAGCGGTTACCCAATTAACCCGTTAAGTTTAATGATTTTGAAAAGGGTGAAGAAGAAGTGAGGTTAGATTATTCCTTTTACATTGCTAAACAGTAACATTTATCAAGTTAAGTCCATTTATCTTTAAGCGTTATTGCGAGCCACGAAGCAATTTCCCTCTTGCAATGGCACAATTATCAGAAGGCGATTGCTTCGGACGATCAAAAATCAAGCCTCGCAATGACGGCTCTTCCTTTTTGAAAATACAATGGTCTAATTTCCCTATTACAAATTCCTCGATTTTATCTCTTTTTTCATTTCTTTTAAAGAGTTGATATTGATAAGTACTATTGGCAGTAGTGCAATAGGAATAACGCTCAAGGAACTAAATCCCTTTTTAAAAGCTAAAAATATATTTATAATGAATAACAAAAATATAGCTCCGGCTAACATTGAAGTTATCATTTTTACTGTCTTTGCATTTTTCAGCAACTCTTCATCACTTAATTCTGACAAGTTCTTCTTACTCATTTTTGAACATCCTGTTATTGGTTAACTCGATATTTTTTATTGCTCCAATTGGCGCAATTTTTATGGTTTTACTTCCTTTAGAAACGTAAAAATAATAAACCGTATTCGTATTGATAAGGCTAATTTGTTCTGTTCCGCCATTACTAAAATTTAGCGTGTGATTATATTTAAAGGTGATGGGGTGAGTTGTAAGTGTAGCAATGGGACTGATTAAAATATCCATCAGCGTAGAATACTTTAAAATATTAATGCCCAATTGATAAAAAATTACACTTTCCTTCAAGATGCCCATCACCACCAAAAAAAGATAACCAAACGGAATTAGTTTTTGTAAGTCTTCTGAAAATTTCATTTATAATGGATTAGGCTAGGCTTAATATGGACACTTACGGCAGCCCAATATAACACAAATGCTCAAAAGTCTAAAACCTTTGAGCATTTAATGTATGGTAAGCTTTACAATAGCTATTACCAAGGACTAACTTCAGTTTCGTCTTCGATATCATTGCTATAAAACTGACCAGTTGGGGCGTCATCGTTTGTTAAGGTATGTTTAATAATAAAACTCGCGGCGCTTTCTACAGTTCCTGGTCCGCTGTGGTGATTAAAATCTGTTGCCGTATAACCTGGGTCGATGGCATTTACCTTAAATTTCAAATCCTTTAATTCAAAGGCTAATATGATGGTAAAGGCATTAAGTGCCGCTTTGGAAGTCATATAGCTTGTAGCCTTAAAATTATAGTATTTCCAGTTCGGGTCGCTATGTAAAGTTAAAGAAGCAAGGCCAGAGGTAATATTGCTTATTCTTGGACTATCGGACTTTTTAAGCAATTCTAAAAAGGTCTGCGTTACACTAATTACGCCGAAAAAATTGGTATCAAACACTTCTTGTATGCCTTCAATGGTTGCATCTGGAATGGCTTGAGGAAAAGGTCCACTTACGCCTGCATTGTTAATTAAAATATCTAGCTTGCCTTGTTCACCTTCAATTATGTTTTTTGCCGCTAAAATAGTATCTGGCTTTGTAGAGTCAATCTCTATCGCTTTGATGTTTTGAAAGCCATTTGCACTTAATTCTTCTACAACTGCAATTCCTTTTTGCAGGTCGCGACTACCCAGATAAACGAATAATCCTTTTTGTGATAGTTGTTTTGCTATTTCTAAACCAATGCTTCTGTTGGCTCCTGTGATTAATACTGATTTCATCTTACTTGTTTTAAATTATAAACAAAGGTGCTTCCTTTAAAAATGAAATCATTTGCCATTTGGCAAAAAGCGATTTGTTTAAATGTTTTTCCTTATTCTACTTAGCGATGATTGTGTGAGACCCAAGTAAGAAGCAACGTAAGAAAGTGG
>SEDG01000857.1 GCA_004295885.1 Pedobacter sp.
ACCTGAATGCAGAAACAATCGACAAATTAATCGCGGCACTGAAATCCTTTGTTACCTTCAATGGTTGCCATAACATCAGCTTTGCTAGCACTAACAGGAAGGATTATTTGAAGCTTATCGCAGCTGCGCTCAGCTAAATAGCACCAGATTAAGTAACTGCCTAAAACAAGCTACTTATTCTTTGGTTTAGGCACTTGTTTTAACACCGCTTTCTGAATCGCAAATCTTTTTGCTGGAACAGCGTTGCTATCCAATAATTCATTAAAGCGGGCATCCAGTATCCGTATTATGTTTTTCGACAGTCTGTGTTGCTGAATCTTTTTGCGCCAGTTTCGTTTAACAAATAACTAAAAAACCAGTATTTAGCACAGGTAATCAAGTATTTTTCGGCACCTGTATAGCTATCGCTCAGTTGAGCAACGGAAAAAGAGGGTAAGTTGACAGTAAGCGAAGAGCTAAGCCAACAGATCGGTGCATTACTAATTTGCGGTAAATACTTCTTTGTTTATTTATGGAAACAATACTTTAAAAGCGGTTGTCTATGTAAAAATTGAAACCTATCGCTCTTGCATAAACAAATTTTACATGAAGAAATTTCCTGGAAAGCCTTATCCACTTGGTGCAAACTGGGATGGCAAGGGTGTTAATTTTGCGCTCTATGCTAATCATGCTACTAAGGTGGCGCTCTGTCTTTTTGATATTGATGGTAATGAAACGCATACAATAACAATTGCCGAAAGAACCAGGCAGATCTGGCATATCTATATTCCAGACCTTACACCTGGCCAACGTTATGGCTACCGTGTTTTTGGACCTTTTAAACCAGAGGAGGGCTGTCGATATAATCCAAATAAATTACTGATCGATCCTTACGCTAAGGCCATCGATGGCGACATCATCTGGAGTGAAGCGCTGTATGGTTATAATTTTGGCGAAGAGGACCTGAGTTATAATAAAAGCGATAGTGCACCATTCATTCCGAAAGGTTTGGTGGTTGATGCTAACTACGATTGGGAGGGAGTAGAAGCTCCTCACGTTCCATATCACCAGAGTATAATTTACGAGGCTCACGTAAAAGGGCTAACAGCGACTAACCCAGCATTGCCCGAAGAGTTTAGAGGAACTTATGCAGGAATTGC
>SEDG01000180.1 GCA_004295885.1 Pedobacter sp.
AATTCCATCTTCAATAAGAAAGCTACAATTAACTGGTCTTTTGCCTGTATCAATTTACCTATTTTCTTTGGAGGTATCAGATTAAAATCTGAGAAATTGATAGGTTGAAACCCAATTAGCTCCAGTGAGTTGTTCTTCATCTTTAACTGATAGCAGATCTCAAATCTTTTAGCTACTCCAGCAATAACGATTTCTACGTTGCCTTTAATAAAACTTTTTCGCTGATCTAGATTTGGTGTTTCCTTTATTGACAGAAATTTAATTCTGAGTATCGGAAATTTATCATCCTGAAGTGTTTTTCGCAATTGTTTAGTCATCATCATACTATTACAATCAAAGTTTCTCACTTCAATATTTAATGATCCAGAAAGCATGATCTTATTGGTTTTGTCTTGAGAAACAATAACGGTATCTGTTTTGGGATACTGTAAAATAGCACAAGAAAACTTATTGATATTGGTACTGCCATTTACAATCAGGCTACTATTTTCACTAATAACCCATCTAGAAGCACGATTAAGAGCTGTTTTACTAATTTTAAAACTAGTTAACAGTAAGACAAAAAGAAGGGCTAATAGCGTTTTCATAATATAATAAAAAAGGCAGAAACGAGATTGTTTCTGCCCAATGTGTTATTGATTAAAATCCTACTACTGCCTGGATCACATATCCTTTGAATTTTCCAGCATTGCGGTAATCTGCAGTTGGAAAATCTTTGTATTTCTGAGTTACGTATTCACCTTTTAACAAAATGTTTTTTGTCATGAACCATCCTGCAGCAAAAGCAATACGATCCACTTTTACATCCTCGGCATAATTAATCGCTGGTGTAGTTCCAACCGCAGCTACATTAGCCAATGCTGCAGTAACCACGTTGTATTTAGCGCCTATGAAGAAGTTTTCTGTTTCACCGAATCTGTATACTGCATCTATCGCCATTTGCTCAGCTCCTCTTACATTGGTTTCCGTTTTAGATCTGCCTTTAGCATTTTCATAAGTTGCAAATAGTTCTAAACCTTGTAATTTCACAAAGGCATTTAACTGTAAGGCATTTACTTTTTTACTGAACCCAGGGTTAAATCTCCCTGAAAAGGCATTGGCTGCCGTTGTTCCTCCTGCTTTTTCTATTACCATAAAGTAATTAGAACCGGTGCGGTCGCCACCAAATAGGGTCTGTCCGCCTGAGCTATTATTAGTGTAATATGAAGCGGCAAAACGAAATCTAACGTCTTTACTTAGTTGTTTATCGAACCCGCCTTTTAAATAGATGGCTGGAGATTTATGCACATTGGCATCTTGTGGCGTAGCAATCAAACTATCAATATTCCCTTTGATCATTCCGTTAGAAACACCAACCATTCCGAACAAGCCATTTTTCCTAACTAAAATCTCTCCCCCAATTTCTGTGGTAAAACCATCCATGATATAGTTTTCTATGAAGGGATTGTAAATTGTTTGTCCACCATCAGATCTACGAAAATGTTGATCGCCATAATTGATTTCCATGTGACCAATCTTAATAGTCGTTACCGACATGATATCGTCCCAAATCTGGCCTTTAAATGGTAGCTTATCAAACTGAATGTAACCACCTTTTACCCAAGTTTCGTTATGGTGACGAGATGATAGATAACTAGTTAAGTTTAATCTGATTCCATCAGCCAATTGCACATCCATAAATAAATTGGCATTAGCCGTATTAAACCCTGGGGTAATTTTATATAATCCGCCAGATGTGTTCTTATGTTTTAAACCCTGAAAAGACTGTGTAAAACCTGCACCAAATTTAACCTTCAGTTTATCGAATATAGCATTGCTATCTTTTGGCGCTTCAAATACATTGATACCAGATTTATCGTATGGACGTAGATTTGCTACTTGGGCATCGGCGCTAAAGCTAAAGAGAATGATTAATGCAGTAGCAATTAATGTTACCTGCATATTTGTAAAGGTATTTTTCATGATTTCTATTTTAGAGATGTATATTATTATTTGGTTAAGCTTGTTTTACCATAGCTTAAATTAAATTGAATGGTTAAATCGTTACCTACTGTCATCGCTCCTAGCATAAAACTTGGTGGCTCTATCCCATAATCAGTTAACATTAATTTTTCTGTTCCATGGCAGCTAATAGATCCATCGTTGTTTACTAAAGCCATCACTTTCATTCCTATACTTTGGGTTTTACCAGCTATGGTAAGTATACCTGTTGTTTGTATAACATATTTGTTTGCTTGAATCATTGTAACTGTAGCAAACGTAAGTTGATAGTTAATCTTTGGAAAAGCATCAGCCTTCATGCTTTTATAAGTCCTATTATCCATTGAGGTCTTATCGCTCTTTAAACTTTTTGCAACCACTGTAAATTTTAGTGCGGTCAGCTCAACCAGTTCATCACGACTATTAAACTTAAAAGTGCCAGTGCTTTCTAAATCTTTTGCGGTCATTGTCCAATCATGCACATTTGATTTGCCTAAGACCTTAATGGCATTTTCTTTTGATGAGGTTAATTTGTATGCGGTTTGAGCCATGATCACCTGTGGCGAAAGCATTAACATTACAATGGCGATTTTTAAAATGTTCCAGCTGTACTGGAGTTTTTGATTTGTTTTCATGGGGGATAATTGAGTTTTAATTGTTAATCAAATGTAGCTTGACAATTAGCCAGTGGTAATGATTAGCAATAGGTATTAAATTGATACTCATCACTTTTTAAAAAAGTTAATTATTTGAAAATCAATTAATAATGACAATCATTTTTTAATATGTTTTAACTCATTATGAGCAATTATTCACCTAGTAATTTTGAGAAAAACAATTACCATGAAAAAGATTCTTATACCTATTGATTTTTCTGTTTGCGCAGATAACGCAGTTCATTATGCCATTCAATTGGCAAAGGTTGCAAAGGCTGATGTTCACATTTGCCATGCATTAATTCCGATCGAAAGCAACATCATGTACGGGATAGCTATCTCTACACAAAATGATGAGCAAGCGCAGTTATTAAAGACAGAACAATACCTTAAAACTTATGCTGAAAAAATTATTAAGGAAGAGGATTTGAATACACCCAACTCTCCTACTTTAATTTATACCTGCATCACTGGCACTGTAAAAAACCTCATAAAACAAATGCTGGATCAACAAAAAATAGACTTAATTATAATGGGCTTATCTGGAGCTGGCGAAATTAAAAGATTTATAATGGGCAGCAATAGCCGAGATCAAATCGAGGATGCAAAAGTTCCAATTCTGTTAATTCCTCGAAAAGCACATTATACGGTTCTCAAGAAAGTTGCATTTGCGACAGACCTTAATGTAGCGGACATGAACTCAATACAAAATATTGCCAGACTGTTCTGCAGATTTGAACCTGAGATCTTATTGACAAATATAGATGCGTTACCCTCTGCTATTCATAACCCTAATAGTGTTGCCAACTTGTTCCTTAAAAATGTAACTGGAAAAATCAATTATTCTAAAATCTATTACCGCCATATACAACAGAAAAATGTTAATGATGGCTTAATGTGGTTAGTAGAAAAAGGCCAGACAGAAATATTGGCAATGATTCATCGCCATAAAGGTATGTTTGCTGAACTTCTTAACGGCAGTCATACAAAACAGATAGCGAAAAGCATAACATTACCACTTTTAGTATTGCCTGAGGAAAGTGAAATTTTAGGCTAACGATAAAATAGATATTATGCTAAAAAAACCTCTTATCTCAAAAAGATAAGGGGTTTCATTTTGGAACTAATGGTTTTTAGTTTCCTTCTACCATTAAAAAAAGTTTGCTTTTTAACAACCTGTCTGACAATAAAAGTTCTTGTACCTCTAACGTTATTGCAGCATGCTCTTCAATTAAATTGATTCCCACAATGTGTTCAGCATCTTTAAATATATCCTCCAGCATGTGCTGATGTTTTAATACCAAACTCTTTAATTTAACTGTTCTTTCATTTAAATTCGCCAGACTTTCACTAATTAGGTTGATTTGCCTTGTGGTGTGGCTTTTTCCAATTACAAATAGCTTTTGTCCAAAAAGTTTTTGGAAGAAGCGATTTTCATCCTCCAAAAAAAGCACCTGAGACATCCATTCTTTATTTTGCAAATAAAGTTCTTGCAATTCTATTGATAATCTTGATTCTGATAAAACATCCATCTTTTTAAGTTTTAGGTAATTGTTAAGGATTAGAAATTTGGAGTACGATACGACCTTCGATCTCTCCTTTTTTCATTTGTTCTAATATTTCGTTGATGTCTTCCAATTTTGCAGCATGCACTGTTGCTTTTACTTTGCCTTCTACCGCAAAGCCGATTGCTTCCTGCATGTCTTTCCTTGTACCTACAATAGAACCTCTAACTGTATAACGGTTTAACACGGTATCAAAAATTGGCAAGTCGAAACTACCTGGAGGCAATCCGTTTAAGGAAATTGTTCCTTTCCTCCTCAACGCTGTTAATGCCTGTTTAAAAGCAATTGGAGAAACCGCCGTAACCAGAACGCCATGCATCCCACCTGTTTGCTTCTTTAGGAAAAAACCTGGGTCGTCATTTAATGCATTCACAGTTAAATCGGCACCCAATCTTTTGGCAAGTGCCAATTTATCATCCGAAACATCAATTGCAGCCACATGTAAGCCCATCGCTTTTGCGTATTGAACGGCTAAATGTCCCAATCCGCCGATACCAGAAATGGCAACCCATTCGCCAGGTTTGGCTTCTGTTTCTTTTAAGCCTTTGTAAACTGTTACACCAGCACAGGTAATAGGTGCCATTTCTAAAAAATTAATTCCCTCAGGGAAATGAGCAACATACCTTGCATCGGCTATCACATATTCTGCGTAACCACCATCAACACTATAGCCTCCATTCTTTTGGCTTTCACATAATGTTTCCCATCCGGTGATGCAATATTCGCAATGCCCGCAAGCACTAAACAACCAAGGTGCGCCAACTACATCGCCTTTTTTTACATTTTCTACTCCTCTACCCAAAGCCACTACATAACCTACTGCCTCGTGACCAGGAATTAGTGGCAATTTTGGCTTTACTGGCCAATCGCCCATGCAAGCATGCAAATCTGTATGGCAAACGCCACTGCTAACTACTTTGATTAACACCTGATTTTCGCCAGGCATTTTTACTTCTACTTGTTCTATGGTAAGCGGCTTGCCAAATTCATGTAACACGGCGGCTTTCATTGTTTTTGGAATCATCTTAGGTTTATAATAGGGTGAAAAATTCGATTAATTAAATCTCTTTTTATAAGAAATTTCTAACATTTCTTTATGGTTAGGATGAGCAATGCTGATGAGGGCTTTGGCTCTTTGTTTCAAACTCAGACCGAATAGATTTACTTTTCCATATTCGGTCACTATCCAATGCACATGACCTCTAGTGGTTACTACACCAGCTCCTTCTTTTAAAAATGGCACAATTCTACTAATGCCTTTGTTGGTTTGCGATGGAATGGCGATGATGGGTTTACCACCTTCAGAAAGTGAAGCGCCATGAATAAAATCCATTTG
>SEDG01000858.1 GCA_004295885.1 Pedobacter sp.
CTGGTACATTTTAATCGACTTTTTTGGCTGTTTTTTTTTATCTAGTTCTGCCTCAATTTTTGCCCACAATTGGTCTGATGGACCTTTTACTTCAAACTCTTTTTTGTTGTCTTTTACAAACCCCTCTAATTTATTGCTCATCTTGCTACTCCTTTCATTTCTAATAAACTATTCAACTTTCTTTTTGCTCGCAAATACTGCGAACGCGATGTATTTTCTGTTATTTTTAATATATGCGCTATCTCTTCGTGGTCATATCCTTCAAATAAATAAAGGGTTAAAACCACTCTGTAACCATCTGGCAATTCATTCATTGCGGCTTTTACGGCTTCTACTTTTAAGGTAGTTTCTTCGTAATCCGTAGTTGGTTCATCGGCTACCTCTACTTCATCTAAGCTCACCAACTCTAACTTTCTTTTTCTTAAATAATTAATACTTCTATTAATTACAATCTGTTTTAACCACAAGCCAAACGTTGTTTCTTGTCTAAAATCAGCTATGCGATTAAAGGCATCTAAAAAAGCTTCCTGCAAAACATCTTCCGCTTCTGCGTCGTCGTTTACTATTCTTAGCGCAACATTGTACATCGCATTAGCGTACAACTTGTATAATTCAAATTGTGCTTTACGGCTACCTGCTCGGCAATCATTTACCAGCTCTACGTGCTTATCTATGTATACTGTTTCCAAATTCAAAAGCGTTCTGATTAAAAGACAGGTTATTTTTTAAAACGTTGCATCAAGGTAGAAATATTTTTTAGGTAGAATAGATTGTTGCATGCTCCATTGCTAAATTGTTGGCTATACTGGCGTAAATTATGATGTTTTGAAAAGCAGAGACAGCAGATTTATTGATGTCAGCCCCGCTGTTCCTACAAGCTACAATGAAGAATTGTGGGCTTTTCGTGCCATCTGGTTTAGAAAACCAAGGCTTGTGCAAGAAGGAAAAAAGAACTAGAAGTGAGAATAAAGATTGAAATCTTGTCTTAATACTTAATACTAACTACTATATACTTATTAAAACAAAATCGGTATTTTTGCGGCTCAAAATTTAATTTAAAGATGTTAAGAACAACAACTTGCGGTGCTTTAACACTGCAAAATTTAGGCGAAAATGTAACACTCTGCGGTTGGATGC
>SEDG01000859.1 GCA_004295885.1 Pedobacter sp.
GATTTTAAAACCTACGGAACTGAAAAAATCAGAGAAAGGTTTTTGTTAGATGGATTGAAAGAGAAAAACAAAGCCAATTTTGTTTATGCTCATTACGATAGAATGGTTACTGGTTTAATTACACCAAAAACCGAAATAGTGCCTTTAGGTACTTACGATATTTTACGTGCTGATTTTTTTTTAGAAAGAAGAGAAATGGGCGTAATTAATGTTGGTGGAGCAGGTACAATTGAAGCTGATGGTACAACTTACAATTTAGCTAAACTAGATTGTTTATATATGGGTAAAGGTGTAAAAGATGTAAAGTTCAGCAGTAAAAATGCTGATGAGCCTGCAGTATTTTATATTTTATCAGCCCCAGCTCATGCCACTCACCCTACAACTTTCTTAAAAAATGCTGATGCTTTTTCTGCACAATTAGGAAGCGTAGAAACTGCTAATGAGCGTAGAATTATTCGTTACATCCACAAAGATGGTATTCAAAGTTGTCAGTTGGTAATGGGATTGACCATTCTTTCTACAGGTAGTGTTTGGAATACGATTCCACCTCACACACACGACCGCAGAATGGAAGTTTACTTCTATTTTGATGTTGATGAGGAACATAGAGTTTTCCATTACATGGGCGAACCACAAGAAACTCGTCATATTATAGTGGCTAATCACGAAGCAGTTTTATCTCCAACTTGGAGCATTCACGCTGGTAGTGGAACTAAAAATTACAGTTTCATTTGGGGTATGGCAGGCGAAAACCTTGACTATGCTGATATGGATACATTTGGAGTAAAAGAACTTAAATAAAAATTTGATTAAAGAGCTTGGTCTTTATTCCTTTGCTCCTTAATCCTTAATCAAAAAAATGGAACAATCATTTTCTTTAGAAGGTAAAGTAATCGTAGTAACTGGCGGAACAGGAATTTTAGGTAATTCATTCGTTAACGCAATTGTAGAAGCTGGTGGTGCAGTCGGTATTTTAGGTAGAAATGCCGATATCGCAAACGAAAGAGCAGATGCAATTAATAAAAATGGTGGAAGGGCAATCGCTTTAATTGCCGATGCAATGGATGAAGAACAATTAATTGCTGCCAGAGAAAAAATTATCGCTGCTTTTGGTAAGATTGATGGTTTGGTAAATGC
>SEDG01000181.1 GCA_004295885.1 Pedobacter sp.
AATGTAGTTTTACCGTGGTCAACGTGTGCTATAATAGCTATATTTCTAATCTTTTGCATAAAATGCGCCTATAAATTTGGCGCAAAGATATGATTTTTAATTGAATTTTTAAGGGTTTTGCCTACTATTTATCTCGTTATCTTTTTGTTAAATTTTGATAGTCAATAGATTGGCCCCCATCATCTACAAGTCCCCCTTAGAGGATTTTGGGGTAAAGGAAAACCAATACTATTCGGAAACATTAGTACCGCTTTCCATTGCAAGCCCGAAGAAAAATCGGGGCTTTCCATTGCAATCGGGTTTAGAAAACAAAAACCTGTGTTAAGAAGAAACTTTGTTTTCCAGCCAATCTTCATAAGAAACTACGCCTAAATCAGGTTGTCCTTCCCCTTCTAAAATCGCGATGAACTCTAAATCATGACCATCAGGGTCTTTAAAATAAATGGCAATGGCGGGCATCCAAGCAAAAACCATAGGCTTTTCATTTCCATCTTTTAAAAAATTGTAAGGCTGTAAATTTCTAGCTTTTAAAAAGGCGACAGACCTATTTAGCACGTAGTCTACATCACACCTAAATGCGAAATGCCGAATATCTATTTGTTCTTTCGGTTTTTCCCACAAACCAAGCATAGCGGCCTTTGGTTCCCCAATCCAGAAAAAAGCAATTCTTCTTTCATCGTTATAACCACATTTGGTAAGCCCTAAAACATTTTGGTAAAAATCTATCGACCTTTCCAAATCTTCCACAAAAAGATGCGTTTCAAATAATCCTTTTATCATCCTGTGAAATTACTGTTTACCAAAGAAAAAATATCGTACCTTCAAGTAAATTAAAACTCAAAAAAATGAAAAAAATCATCTTGACAAGCGCTCTTATGATTGCCTTAGTGGCAACAATGTCTTTACAAAGCTGTAACAGCGAAAAAAAGGCAGAAACTACAGACTCACCAGCTATTGACACGAATGTGGCGGATACTACAGTTACTCCTCAAGACACAACAGCTATTGACACTGGTAGCAAAGGGACTAAAGTTCCAGCTCCAAAGAACGAAGCTAACTAGCCTCATTATTCTCTTTTGCCAATAAATCATCAATTTGTTTTTGTCTCAATTGTAAGCGTTGTTCACGTATCTTGCTCAACCTATTTATTAACCAGTGCTCTATTTTATGGTGCGCAGGAGTAAGTAACGAAGCGATGATCACAAAAACAACAATTTCTATGATAGGAGAATGGTGCGATTTTTCGGCCACAAAAGGATGAATAAATAAGGTAAGGTATTCGAAAAACATTAACAAAGAGATTACGCCAGAGAATTCAATAACTCTCTTGTTTACCTTTCGCCTACTTAAAAAAACACTTATGAAAAAGAAGATGGGAATAAGCACTCCAATAGCTAGTAATTGTAGCTTTTGTTTTCGCTCCTCAGCTTCTTTTTCACGTGTTTCTATAATTTCTCTCTGTCTTATGTCTTCGGCAATTGTAATGCTTTGTACTTGTTTCGCTCTTTCTTTATTATCTATCGAATCGGTAAGTTTTACCATAACTTCTTGATAAGAAAAGGCGCTATCAATCTTAGCCTGACTTTTATAAAACGTTACTAGCAATCTACTGGCGTCAATCGATTTAGCCATGAATTCATTTTCACTTGCAAGGTTATAAGCCAGTTTTGCATAAAAAATTGCCGAGTCTGTTCTTCCTATTCGTTTATTAACTTTTGCTAATCCAATATAACACTCTGATAAATTATTGTAGTCCTCGGCTGCCTGTAAAAAGGGGATACTCCTTTTATAATATGATGAGGCTTTTTCGGGAGACATTTGTTTAAAATAAACATTGCCTAAATTAGTTAAGGCAACACCTGTAAGCTCGTCCTTTTTTTGGATTACCGAAAGTTCATAAGCTTTATTAGCATAAATCATAGCCAAACCAAGCTGATTGTCTTTTTCATAGATATCGCCAATATTCAGTTTTGCATAGAGCAGCAAGGCGGATAGTTTTTTTTCAATAGCTAAAGACTCCGCTTTGAGGGCATAAGACAATGCCTTTTTAAACTCTCTCTCGCTGTTATACACCAATGCAATACTGAGATAGGCATTGCCAATGCTTTCCGGTTCTTGCCGCTTTTCTTCAATCTTAATTTGCTCTATATAAGTCTCAATAGCCTTTGGGTAATTGTGAAGCGCATGGTAAGCACTGGCAACCATGCTCAAGGATTTGGATTCGCCTTTTAAAAACCGATGTTTTTTTGACAAGGCATAAGATTGCCTAGCTAGCAACATTGCAGAATCGGGTTTGTAATCTAGATATTGATAACTTAGTTTATACAGCGTAATAGCTTGGCTTGTATCTGCTTTTCTTTGAGAAAGGTCTTTGTATAAACTATCAATTGCCTTGTTCTGCGCAAGGCAGTTTAAAGCTGAAAATAGCAGAAATAGAGAGAGCGTTATATATTTCATTCTTAGGGATATAAAAACTAAATTTAAGGAAAATAACCCTCTCATGTATAAAATCAAATTATTAATATGTTTCATCATTCTCAATCTTCAAAATTTTTCAACTCATGCTCAAAATAAGTACGCATTGGTTGTCGGAATTAATAATTATTACAGTCAACTAGATGTTAAAAGCATATACTCGTTAAAAGGATGTGTAAATGATGCTTTATCAGTTAAGTCACTACTAACCAATCGCTTCTCCTTCGACCCGAAGAACATCAATACCTTACTGAACCAACAAGCGACACAAGAAAATTTGCTTGAAGCCTTTGAAGCAATCATTAAAAAAAGCAAAGCAGGGGATGCTGTTGTATTCTATTACAGCGGCCATGGCACTTTTATAGATAATTCTGCCATTAACAGCGACCCAATTAAAAAGGGTTATAATCAGGCATTGGTAATGAGTAATTTATTTGCAAAAGATTACGATTGTTTGGTAAGAGATAACACGCTTAAAAAGCTATTTAACCGACTAATAGCCAAACAAGTTATAGTTACCAGTTTATTTGATTGTTGCTTTAGCGGCGGAATGGTGGCCTTTCCCTCTCCTTTTTCCCAGATTGAAGAAAACCCCTACTCAGATGATATCGACCAATATTCTTATCATGATTTTACGGATACCATTAGCTCAAAATCTTTTCCAGCTTCGGCTTTAGAAGTATCAGAGAAAGCCTTTGATATGGAAACGAACATAGTAAGAAGAGATACTGAAATAGTTCCAAGACCTGCAGAAACTCCAAACTCAAAATTTGCATCTCTTGCTGCCAGCGAAGATAATGTAAAAGCTGCAGAGATTTGGGATGAATCGGGAGTGCCACACGGTGCATTTACTAGAGCATTGTTATACGCTTTCGGAAAAAGTGATGTCGATATAAACCTTTCAGAGATAATAAAACAAATAAATAAGCAAGTTGTAGGGATTCAAAACTTTAAACAAGAGCCACAATATGCTTTTGACCCTGCCAGAAAACAATTCAACTTAATAGGCTTACCAGTAAAAAAAGTAGCTATAAAAAAAATCTCCACAACTTGCACCAACATTAAAGGCGATTTACTAAGCTTAAACAGTGGATACTCTAATGGTTTAGCCATAGGAAACCGACTGAGCAATCAGAGTGGCGAAATTGTCATTACCAGAGTTTATCCTGATAGTGCGATTGCAAAACCCTTAAAAAATCAAGCATTTAAAATTGGTGATGTATTTGCAGGAACTGATAATTATAGAACTTCCAATCCTCTGATTAAAATTTATATCGCCACAGCAAAGGCAGATGTAATTGGATTTATAAAAAGTTTTAACACTGAGATTTTACCTATTACGACAAATAGACTCTACATCGATTATTTTAATTGGTCTAACTATCCTAATATGCCCACTTTTTTATTTTCAGAAAGCAAAGGAGAAGGTAAACAGATGTTATTACAGGCCAAATACAATCGATTTTCCGTTTTACTACCTATTCCCTCGGACTTAGCACTCGAAATAAAAAAAATGTTAGCTAAAGAGCAAAGTGTTAAGATTGTTAATTTTGCAAGTGAAGCCGACAAGGTTTTATACCTCAATTATGCAACAGAAACCAAGGGTAATGTAAAAAACAGATTTGTCCTAAACTATCGCTCTGCACTTGTCAATGAAAATTCAGATACCTTTAAGTTCTCTAGGTTTGCCGTGCCTGTGGACAATCTTTTAATGTCTTCGGCCAATAAAATTAAACTTACTAACAACATCAAAAAGCTTACCTACGATTTAATAAGATCGAGAGGTACACACTGGATAAATACTTTTGAAAGAAGATAATAATTTAAAAAATCATAAGAAACCAATAGTATGGCTTAAAATTTTAAGCCACACTTATTACAGAAATTTGCATCATCTGGATTATCATGTTTGCAAACCTCACAAACTTTATCTTCAGATTTATTCTTGGCCAACTCAACAGAGATAATTCCCGTAGGAACAGCAATTATGGCGTAACCCATAATCATAGCTATGGACGAGAGAAATTTGCCAAGTACAGTTTGCGGAACAATATCGCCAAAACCCACAGTTGTAACCGTGACAATTGCCCAATAAATGCTTTGCGGGATACTTGTAAATCCATTTTCACCACCTTCTATAACGTACATTAAAGTGCCCAAAATAACCATGATAGAGATAACAACCATTAAAAAAACGGCGATTTTGTAACCACTTCCCTTCATAGCTAGAAGCAGTTTTTGTGCCTCTCTATTAAACCTTACTAGTTTTAATATCCTAAACACTCTTAACAACCTAAATATTCTAATGGCCAATAAATAATGGAACCCAAAGTTAATGAGCTCTAAATAGGTTGGTAAAATAGAAAGTAAATCTACTAAACCCCAAAAGCTAAAAACATACCTGAGAGGAGTTTTACTACTCCAAATCCTCAATAAATATTCAACAGTAAATAAAATGGTTATTGTCCATTCTGCATAGAAAAAGAAATTGGCGAATCGGATGTTCAAAGTAGGAACACTTTCTAAAATTACAACGATAACGCTAATTAGAACTACCCATAACAAAATGACATCAAACAACTTGCTTGATTTGGTGTTATGCCCAAAAATAATCTGGTTAATTTTTTCTCTCATCGTGTAGATTTCTTTTGAAAACAATTAAGGATGTAAGAAGTTCTAAACAACAACAAGAAGTGTTTATTTTTAATCTTTTAATGAAGTAGAATGTAAAAGTGCCATTTTCCATCTTCCTTCATCTTTAACCAACACTACACTTTCAAGCCATTTTACTTGGTCAACTTTTCCCTTTTCATCAAAATCTGCAGTATTGTAATAAACTACCCATGCAGTGTTTCCCTTAACTTCGGTTTTAGTAAATTTTAAAGTGTTTGTTCTTTTTATACCAGTGCCAACCATTGGCTTAAGCCTACCAATTAACACATCTAAGCTCCATAATTCTCCATATTCTACAAACTCGATATCTTTTGTGTAGTACCTCATTTTATCAAAATTAAAGGCAGATAAAGCGTCGAAAAACTTAACAACAGTTTCTTCAACTTCCTTTTGGGAAACGGTTTTATCTTGCGCATTTACAATAACTGCAAAGAATAAAAGATATAGAAATAACAATAATTTCTTCATGGCCTATATGATTAATATACCAAGTTACGCATTATTGCACGAGCTAAAGAGCTTACAAGTTTTTAAATCCTCGTTTTAGGAAAGGCCCATTCTAAGAATTTGGGCATTGCTTTAGCCCAAGTCGGCACATCGTGTTTACCACCAACCATTTCATAATAGAAAATATCTCGAGGTCTCTGGTATCCCTTTTTCATCAACTCCTTAACCACATCAATGGTATCATCAATAGAATCGATAATAAAATTATGATTACGGTCGGCTAGCTCATCATTCGTGCCAGTCATCAACCAAAATTTAACAGCAGGATTTGTTTTTGTATCGCGAATCATTTCATGAACAATACGGTCATCATCAGTATAACCCGCACTTAAATCCTTTTTCCTCCACCAGAATGAACCAGAAAATACACCAACTGCATCAAAATAATTATCGTTGTTCCAAGCAATATCGAAAGCGGT
>SEDG01000860.1 GCA_004295885.1 Pedobacter sp.
GATAAGCTTCAAATAATCCTTCCTGTTAGTGCTAGCAAAGCTGATGTTATGGCAACCATTGAAGGTAACAAAGGATTTCAGTGCCGCGATTAATTTGTCGATTGTTTCTGCATTCAGGTCTACATTTTCGAAATGGATATTATGTACCAGTAGCACTTTATTCTTTCTGTTTGCTTTGGAATCCATTCTTGCGATGAATACTTCACCAGCAAGGATCGGGAGTGAGAAGTAACCATAAATTCTTTTCGGCGCTGGTACAAAACACTCCACTTGGTAGTTAAAACCAAAAAATTCCTTCAATCTGTGGCGGAAAACATTCAAGATATCGAAAGGCGAAAGAATAAAAACGTCATTGGACAGTTGGATATCGACTTTCTGATCTGCGAGCATATACAACGGACCTTTGATTCCCTCAACATTCACCACAATAACTTCACCTTCATTTAGCATCTTAGCCAGTTCAGCCTTAACTTGGTTATCCTTTACTCGTCTGGCCCTCCAAGCCATTTCTTTTTGCGAGCAGATACCCAAAGCACCAAGCGTTCTTCTAACGGTAAACCTTGCAAATTCTTCAGCAGTTGGTATGGACTGATCAATTTCATCAGGTACTAAATTAAGTGGGAGATCGTATCGCCTGTGAAATTTTCGATCACGGCTGACCATCAATTTTCCTTCTAGATACAACCTTTCTAACGCCACCTTTGCAGGCCTCCAGTCCCACCAACCCGTACTGGCCTGCTTGCGGTCGTTGTCAAAATCCCCTACCATCACCGCACCATCTCGCTCTACTTGGTCTAAGATATCATGCATTAAGTTTTCCATTCCCTTGTCAACTATCCGTTCTCTTTGTTCAAAGGCATTTTTAACAGGAAAGGAAAATCGAAAATCTGGCATCGGGAGGAAACCTGCATCTGAAGTTAGGTATTCATAGATTCTACCTTCATCGGCAAGTTTAGCAAGCCAACTTACCTCATAATCTGGCACCCTAGCAAACATCACGTGGTGGTGCGCCCGCTCTACGACATAATTGGTATCTAGTTGCACAAAACCTAGGTGGTCTATAAGTTTATAAACCGCTTCAATACCATAGCCAAATTGTGCTGGTTTTGCAAGTCCAGCTGCGTTAAGGATAATC
>SEDG01000861.1 GCA_004295885.1 Pedobacter sp.
TTGGGTGATGAAAGACCAGAGAAAAGTCCGATGACCTTTGCGAGATTTAGAAGCAAAAAACCTATTGAAACTAAGAGTGGAACGGTTCACAAAAAAGATAGCGATAAAAGTAAGGAATAATGAAAGGATATAGGAACAAAGAGTAAGGATTAATGATTGGTTTTAACTAAAGAGCACAACTACCAGCGTAATGGACAAATGATGCCAATGAACCAATGATACTAACGAAGTAAAACATCCCAAGCAAATCTCAAAATAGTTCCGAATATTACAATTAGGAAGAATATCCTAACGAACTTATTCCCTTTTAATAGGGCTAGTTTAGCGCCGAAATACGAACCGATGATATTAAATATCGCCATTGGTATGGCATATTGATATAAAATATGACCAGTAGAACTGAAGTAAATTATTGCTGCTAAATTAGTAGCAATATTTACAACCTTAGCGTGAGCACTGGCGTGGATGAAATCAAATCCGAGGACCGCAATAAAAACCAAAATCAGGAATGAGCCTGTTCCTGGACCAATTAATCCATCATAAAAACCAATGATTAAACCAAATAAGGCAGCTAGCAAAACCTGCTTTTTAACGGAATGTTCTTTATGTTGATGAATGCCAAATTGCTTATTGAAATAAGTGTAAATAGCCACCAAAATAAGTACAACTAAAATAACTGGCTTTATCACTGCATTGTTAATCATACTTACCGAATAAGCCCCGAAAAGTGAGGCGCAGAAAGCAGCAATAACACAAACAATTAAAACTTTATAATTGAATTTAACCTGCTTTGCGTACTTAAAAGCAGCAACACTTGTCCCGAAAAGAGAAGGAATTTTTACCGTTCCGAAAATACTGGCAACTGGGTAATGAGGTAAGATAAGTAAAGTTGCAGGCGTTTGCAATAAACCTCCACCGCCCACAATGGCATCGATAAAACCAGCTGCAAATGCAGCTAGGCAAAGGAGAATGAGTTCTTGTAGAAATGTGTTTGTCATTTAGTGCTTGTTTGTCGTTCAGAACGCAGCAGCTTGTCCCGACTTCTTGGGGAACGAATCTAATTAGAGATAGGGAACAATGTTTCTTATTATTAATTTTCGGTCGGTGAGACACCGACCGATAGACTTAACATTG
>SEDG01000862.1 GCA_004295885.1 Pedobacter sp.
TCAAAGATCAGCGTGACATGATAAAAAACTTTTTGAATCCTGATGTTGAAAAAGTGCCACAGGTTTTTATCCCTTATAAAGAAGTACTCGATGTATATAATATGGGTTTAGAAGTACCTTATGACGTAACGCTAATGTGGACAGATGATAACTATGGTTACATCCGTCATTTTCCGAATGAAAAAGAACGTGCCCGCAAAGGTGGAAATGGAGTTTATTACCATATTTCTTATTGGGGCAGACCACACGATTACCTTTGGCTAAGCACTAATCATCCTGCGCAACTTTACTCCCAAATGAAAATGGCTTATGACAAGGGCGCAAAAGACATATGGATTTTAAATGTTGGTGATATTAAACCAGGAGAATACTTAACCGAGCTTTTTTTAGACATGGCTTGGAATATTGATGCTATTGAAGATAGCAAGGCAGGTTTGGATAAACACTTGCAAACTTGGCTAGCTCGTGAGTTTGGCGGGAAAAACGCAACAGCGCTCAGTGCAGTAATGAATGAATATTATCGTTTGGCATATATCCGCAAGCCAGAATTTATGGGTAATACACGTACAGAAGAAACTAATCCTAAATACAAGGAACTCGCCGATTTACCTTGGAGTGAAATAGAAATTAAAAATCGCATTGCGGACTATAACAAAATTGCCGAAAAAGTAATTCAGCTTTCGAAAACCATAGCCCCAGAAAAGCAAGATACTTGGTTTCAGTTGGTAGAATATCCTGTTCGTGGGGCAGCTGAGATGAATAAAAAACACCTCTATGGCCAATTGGCTAGACACGGTTTGGCACAATGGGCACAGAGTGATGCTGCTTTTGATGCGATACAAACGCTTACCAAAAGATATAATTCATTAAACGGTGGTAAATGGAAAAACATGATGAATGCTAGTCCTCGCAACCTTGCCGATTTTTTGAAAGTGCCACATATAAAAATCGAAGCACCATTACCCCTACTACAAAAACCTCTGGCAAAGTTTAACGGAACTCAATATTCGATGTTTTCTGGAGCTAAGCCCATTGCATACGGTTTAGGATATGAACAAGGTGCTATTAGTTTGAAAAAAGGTGAAACAGTTGAGTATGCGTTTGATAATTTAACCACTGATTCAGTTTCAAT
>SEDG01000182.1 GCA_004295885.1 Pedobacter sp.
CACAAGCTGTTAAAACTGGTACAAAATTGGTAAATGATCCAGCGTACGCAAAGCTGATGAAAGAATACATGATTAAACAAAGTGAACTAAAAACAGGTACCTTAGGGATTGCAGTTGCAGGTAAAACTGGTACGCCAGAGCGGATTTGGAAAAAACAACAGATTAACGACGGTTGGTATGTGTTCTTTGCACCAACAGCTAATGGCAAAGGAAACATCGTGGTATGCGTTCGAATAGAAGCGACCAAGGGATCATCTGATGCAGTGAGGTTAGCGGGTAAACATATTATTCCTTTTTTAAAAGAAGGAGGATATGTGAAAAGTATTGTCCCTGCAAGCGAACCTGTCGATCAACCCATATTATCTTATCCCAACTAACTAAAATGAAAATGATATTTGATTTGTTTAAAAGTGGTACAAATGCCCGCCCAGACGATGTGAAAGGGATTAGGCACGCCTTGCTTCAATTTATAAAGCAAGAATTGCAGAAAGCAGAAGGAGGGGAAGGGGCAAATATTAAAGGGCTAAGCATTTATATAAACTGTACTTCCACAGAGCGACAAGTTTTCGAAGCAGCCATTTATAAAGATGAACCAGAACAATTAAGATCAGAAATACAGCGCATCAGCGATGATTATTCACTTGACTTGCCTATAAACTGGGTGTTGACACAAACCTTTGATGAGCCTTTTCCAGAAGAAGCTGTAGTTATGACTAATCTACCAGTTGCCTTATTTATCAAAACCAATTCACATTTTGTGAAACTAAGCGCAACAGCTTATATAAAGGCTTTAAGCGGCAAAACCATGTTGCCCATTTATCAATTGACTTCGGAAGCGGGTCGTTTTAATATTGGTAGAGATGAAAAAGCACAATCTGATGAAGGATATTTTCGTACAAATCATATTGCCTTCCCATCAGATAGTGATGATGAACGCAATAAATATATCAGCAGGCAACATGCACACATCGAATGGAATAAAAATCTAGCCAAATTCATGATTTTTGCAGATGAAGGTGGAGTTCCACCCCGCAACAAGGTGAAGGTACGTTCAGCCTTGACTGAAAAGATATTGAAATTACATGCCGTTCAAATCGGGCAGGAGTTAGAAGAAGGTGACCAGATCATCTTAGGAGAATCTGTAGTATTAGAGTTTAGCTATCAACCACAAGGCAATGAGTAAAATTTTTACCATAGCAGAAGGGCTGCAAAATTTAGGTGCCTTAAGAACTGGCGGACAAGGATCTGTTTACAAAGGAATGCGGATGGGGCCAATTTATTCGGCCATTAAACTGATTCCTACCCCAATTTTTGTGGAGGATGAGAGCGATAAAAACTACCTAAACTTCATCAATGAAGTGACAAAGCTAAAGCATGTAAATGAAAAGCCGAGTCCGAACGTTGTTAAGATATTAAGCTCTGGTATTACCGAAAGCGGGTCATTTCCCTTTATTGAAATGGAATACATTGACGGACCTGAGTTAAGTGAGCTGCTATCACCGCCAAATCAAAAAGTATTTTCAATAAAGGAGTTGTTAAAGGTCACCGAACAATTAGCAGCTGCAATTGCTCACTGCCATCTCGTTGGCGTAAAACATGGTGATATCAAGAGCAATAACGTAAAGTACAATGTGCATACCGCTAATTATGTGCTATTGGATTTCGGACTTGCCATCATGAGTGAAGAGCAACGAAGAACAAGTATTCGCCACGCCGGGGCGATAGAATTCATGGCTCCAGAACAGCACGAAGGCAAAATGTTGTTTCAATCTGATATCTATAGTTATGGCATCATCTTGTATGAACTTTTAGCTGGGCAAGTTCCCTTTCCACTAGAAGGCAGTGGTGATACAGGTCGCAATATAGTGATGATTGGGCACTTGGAAAAACAGGTGCCGGATGTCATGTCACTTCGCAGGCAAAACCTTGTAGCTGAAGTTTCCAATGAAGTATTGCAAAATGAAATGCAAGTTCCGCAATGGCTAATTCAAATAGTTGATCGCTGTTTGCAGAAAAACCCAACCGACCGCTATGCAAACGGAATGGAGCTATATGAGGCAGTAACCAATGGACTTTTGTTGGCAGGACAATATGATAAAGTAAGCGAGTATGGTGGCCCAGGGGAATCGCTTCGACTAGCGGCAGCAGAAAAAGAATTGCGTGAAAGGAATGTTATACTGGAGAAAGAATTAACATTGTTGAGACCCTTAGCTGCCGAAGCAGGCATAAAATATGACGAAAACAATGGTATCTACCAACGCGGAAATTATATTCGAGCGCCAAAAACGGCCTTTGTCGGTTTAGCTACCATGTGTGCAGTTTTGATCGCTTTTTTGAGCTATAGTGCATTCACAAAAAAAGAGTCAACTGTTCCGGTTCAGGTTGTGCCACCTTATGAATCACCTCTCATCACCTATGGTAAACAATATCAACAAAAACTTTTAAAAGCAAGAGAAGATAGTATTGCGAAGGTCCGATTAGCGGAAAACCTGAAGGCGGCTGAGTTGAAAAACCAAGAGACCAAGAAGAAGAAACGGAAAAAATTCCTTGGAATATTTTAATACTAAGTAGGATATTGAAACTATAAACAGACAAGAAAAACCGCTCATGTAAATCTACATGAGCGGTTTTTTACGATAAAGGGAATTGATGGTCTTTCCATCGATTGGACTTTGCTAATATCGGTTTCCACCTGATTAAACCTAGTTTTTTATCCACATCCCCGACTTGGCGGCATTGATAGCGTAATCTTCGAAGGACCTAGGCTTACGTCCTAAAACTTCCTCGATATGATCGGTGATGAATTCATTTCTTCCATCCAAAACTTCAGTAAATAAGTATTGCACAAGCCAAATAACATCTTCAGGGTAGTGATGCTGTCGCATCCCATCTAGGTAATCTGCCAAAGGAATTTCAATACACGTTACATGAAAACCAGCTGCCTCCGATACCTTGTCTGCACAGCGCTTAAATGATAATAATTCAGGACCGGTCAAGGAATAGATTTTGTTTTTATGTTTGTCATTCAAAAGGCAATCAACAACCACATCTGCAATGTCATCTGCATCTACAAACGGCTCTAGTGCTTCAATTTGAGGTACAACCAGTTCCCCTTGCAGTATGCCATCAGTAAAAAAGCTCTCACTAAAGTTTTGCATGAACCAGCTAGCCCTAACTATCGAAAAGTCTACACCAGAGTTGATCAATTCGTTTTCACAACGTTCGGCTTCTTTTTCTCCTCTACCAGAAAGTAACACCATTTTTTTAACATCGTGCTGCGATGCTAGCTTTACAAAGTTGCGGATGGTTTCTACTGCAGACGGTACGGCCAAATCTGGTTGAAAAGTGATATAAACTTTTTCTATTCCATCCAAAGCCATACCCCAAGTCTCTGGTTTTTCCCAGTCGAAAGGTATTTCAGTGCTCCTAGAAGATGCCCTAACATCAATGTTTAAATTTTTAAGTTTATCAGTTACGCGTCTACCGGTTTTACCATTGGCGCCAATTACAAGAATTTTGCTCATCTTTTTAAATTTTAATTTATAATATGAGTCAAAATTATCGGCTAGTGCCGAGCTAAAATAGAATAAACCCGACAATGATTATTTCTTATCTACAAATCGAAACAAGCTTAGAAAAACGCTGTGTTCAATCTTTTCGTTTGTGCTCAGATGGCTTTGAGCCTGTATACTTTTTAAAATCACGGATAAAATGCGACTGGTCAGAAAAGCCATTCGCATAAACTACATCTGTCAGTTTTTTCAATCCTGCTTCAGAAATATGCGCTAAGGAACTTTTGAACTGAATAATTTTTGCAAATTGTTTGGGAGAAACACCCACGTAGGCCATGAACAGGCGCTGTAATGTACGTTCACTAACTTCAATTTCTTCAGCAACTTTTTTTATGTGGATATTTCCGTTGTGGAAAACCATCAAATCAAGGGCTAGCTTAATTTTATGATGAGGATTGGATGATTGTTTAGTGATTTGCTTTTTTAGGAACTCGGCAATTAACTCTATTTGCATGTCGATAGTAACTGTCGATTCGAGTTTACTTAATAGCGATGAATCGTCTATGGCCTTATCTGCCAAAAAATCGAAACAGTTATCGTTGAGCTCTTTCGGGTTAAGACCGAAGATCATTTTAACAGTGAATGGATGTAGCTCAAATACAATAACCTTATATGGTGCGTGAAAATGAATTTCAATGGGTTTAATGGTTTGTCCATATAAAAATAACGGAGACAAAGATTTATCCGAAGGCTTTAATAGGGGTGAAGCTTGGGATTCCCTGTAAAGGATGCCTGGATTACCATCAGCGTAAAAAGCCATAACATCTATCTTTCCTTCAAGCTCATTAGTAAAAACTAGAATGTTCTTGACATAGGAGCTTAAGAAATCTGGAACTACTATATTTTTTGTATCCATGTGTTTCGTGGAAGAAATGCTTTAGTAAATGCCGCTATGACTTTGATTTCCAATGTTCCATTTCTTCATTGATAAAATAATTTACTAGGTCTGTATAAATTTTTGCAATCACATCAGGATTTAGACCCTGATCCTTTGCCCACGCTCGTCGCTGAACTAACATAGACGCAAATCTATCAGGTGCTTTAACAGTGGTTTCACTGGTTTTAAACTTCGCAGCTGCTTTTACATATTGGTAACGTTTTCCAATCAGGCTAATGATGGTTTGGTCAAGATGATCAATTTCTGCTCTGATCTCTTGCATATTTGCACAATCTTCTGGATGAATCATGGATGTGTTATTTTTCTGTTAGACCAAACTAATCAATTATTAAATAAATTTATAATCTAGCTGCGATTATTGAATTTGACAGGCAAGCTGTAATTTTTTCTGCAATCTCGCCATCATGATCTAGTTGTGGATTGAAAATAGTGACACTCATCCCCACGATTTTATCAGTCAACAAAAGCCTAGTGAGCAGTTTGCTCGTTTCTTCGAAAGTCAAGCCGCCTGGCAATCGATAATCTACTGCTGGGTTTTCATCGTCGCTAATCACATCGGTATCAAAATGCAGCCAAAAACCCTCCACTGGTACATTTGCCGTCAAGGCGATGATTTCATCACTAATGCTTTCAAGTCCATCGATTCTTATTTTATTCAAATCGAAGCATTTAATTGACGTAGTTTTGATGTCTTGCGAACCATAACTTTTCGCTTCTTCTGCATCACGTTGCCCAATGTGTATTACATTTTCATCCCTAACATAAGGCTTTAGATTATTAATATTGGTCAACACTTCAGGTCCACGACCAGTCACCATAGCTAAGCCCATATCCGCCACTTCACCTGTGGTTGATTTGTCTGGCTGATAAAAATCTGCATGGGCATCGAGATACAGTAAACCATATTCGCCTTTAGCTTTCAGTGCAGGCATAATGCCCAATAAAATGGTACAATCGCCACCTAATACTAATTTAAAGTTTTCATTTCTTAGCTCTGCCTCGAGCTGCTCGCATAGGCGGATGGAAAA
>SEDG01000863.1 GCA_004295885.1 Pedobacter sp.
GTAATCGGCGGAGATGGAACTTTTAGAGGAGCGGATATTTTCTCGCAAGAATATGATTTTCCAATAGTTGGTTTACCTGGTACAATAGATAACGATTTAATGGGCACCGATTTCGCCATAGGATACGACACTGCAATTAATAATGTGGTTAACGCTGTTGATAAAATTAGGGATACGGCCGAATCTCATGACAGGCTTTTTATCGTTGAGGTCATGGGAAGAGACTCTGGATTAATTGCTTTAAGAAGCGGTATTGGCGTTGGTGCCGAGGCCATCTTAATTCCTGAAGCGAAGGTTGGTTTACCCCAATTATTTCATAGAATAGAAACAGGTCGTAAAGATAAAGCATCAAAAATCATCATTGTAGCTGAAGGTGATGAAGGTGGAGGCGCATATGTTGTAGGCGAAGCATTAAAAGAGAAATTTCCTAAGTACGATATCCGCATCTCTGTATTAGGGCACATACAACGCGGCGGAAAACCAACCTGTATGGATAGAGTGTTATCTAGTCGTTTAGGAGTGGCGGCGGTGGAAGGATTATTAGAAGGGAAAACCGATGTAATGGTTGGTCAAATAAACAAAGAAGTTGTATTTACGCCATTTTCACAAACCACCAAACACATTGATGCAGAAAAAATTACGCCAGCTTGGTTAAGGTTAGTAGAAATACTCTCGATGTAAGAAAACATACAAAAGAATGCGGCCGCAGAAGAACAGATAAACCTGTTTGCTGCGGCTTTTTTTAGGGAGAACCATCTACCCATTTATAGGTATTTTAGAAATATTTATTCCAACAGTTATGAAATAACGGTAGGTTTCGCATCAATAGTAAAACTTACAGCTATGAAACTTTCCTTATCCTCTCTTTTTTTATTGGTACTATTTTCATTTCAGGGCAACGCTCAAATGCCTGTTCTCAAAATAAAAACAGCAAACACACAGCAAGAATCTGTTAACCTGCAAAAACTGAACATCGACGTTCAAATAACTGGAAACATTGCCAAAACAGTAATGACAATGACTTTCTATAACAATAGCAATCGAGTTTTAGAAGGAGAATTAACTTTTCCAATGCCAGAAGGTGTAACCATTAGCCGTTATGCATTGGATATTAATGGAAAAATGAGAGA